>NZ_AP023397.1 GCF_014466955.1 Nocardia wallacei
GCCTCGGGGGCGTGTATGCGGGTGGTGATCTTGCGTTGCCAGGACACGGCGGTGTCGGCGGGGTGCTGTTCGCTGCTGATCTGGCTGGACGCGGTGATCGTGGCGCGGGTGTTCATCCACGATTCCCAGAGCGGCCGGGGGATCGGGTAGAGCCGGTAGGAATCCGCGGCGCGGGGGGAGAGCAGCGGCCGGGCCCGGTCGCGGGCGGATTCCGGGCCGGTGTCGCCGTCGGCGGGCCGCCAGTCGAACAGGGCGTTCACGGCGGCCAGGGCGACGGCTTCGGGGTTGTTCCGGTCGAGATCGGTCCACGGGGCCGGCAGGGGCGGAAGCGTCTCGATGCTCGCGCCGGACGGCACACCGGGGCCGTGGTCGTCGTGCTCGCCGAAATCCTCGTGCCCTCGGGAGCAGGCGGCCACGGCCGCGACGGCGAGGGCCAGGGCGACGGCGGCGAGTCTCCGGCGCCTGCGGTGCGGGGTAGGGTTGCGCGTCATTGCTGCTGGCCTCCTGTGGTCGGGGCGGCGGCCGCGACGGCGGCCGATCCGTTGTTCTGGGTGATGTACCGGCGGATGCTGATCAGCTGGCCGCCGTCACTGACTGGGCTTTCCGAAACGGGGGTTCCGAAGGTCGGGGCGTGGATCATCTGGCCGCCTCCGGCGTAGACACCGACGTGTTCGGCCTTGCCGTCGGCACCGAAGAACACGAGATCACCGGCCTGGGCCTGGGACAGGTCGGCGACCGGTTGGCCTTGTCCCATCTGGCCGGGGTTGCCGGGGTCGCCGGTGTAGTGGGGGAGCTGCACCGCGCCGTGGGTGGCCTGGGCGTAGGCGTAGAGCGTCAGTCCGGAGCAGTCGAATCCGGCGGGGTCGCCGGTGGGGCCGTCGGCATTGCCGCCGCCCCACACGTAGGGCCGTCCGATCTGGGATCGGGCGGCCGCGACGACGGCCGCGCCGGTGCCGGGGTCTCCGGGCGGGGTCGGCTGGCCTGGGGTGCCTCCGTTGGGGCCACAGGTGCCGGTTCCGCCGCTGGGCGCTACGCCCTGCAACCGGGTGAACAGCTCGCGGGCCTCGGCCTCGCGCGCCCCGTATTTCCCGCGCAAGTCCTCGCGGGGCCGCTGGACATCGGCGGCGGCCACGGTGAAATCCTTTGACTGCCAATCGGTTGCGAGCAGGCGTTTGTAGAACTCGGCGGCCGCGTGCGAGGGGTTCATGATCTCGGCGACGGTGCCGTAGTCCATGCCCGCCTGCTGCTGCATGATCCCGATCGACTTGTGATCGCCGGGGGCTACGCCGTCGTTGGGGTACTGCTTCGACTCCGGTACCGCCTCGCTGGCGCGGTTGCGTAGCTCGTCCTCGACCAGGGCGACGGCCAGGGCGATGACGATTCCCTGATCGGGCACGTTCATGCTCTTGCCGGTGCTGATGACGGCGACGGCGTTCCGGTCGCGGTAGGAATCCGCGGCGGCTGCCTGCTGATCCGGGTTCGGGCTGGTGCCGGTGCCGGTCGTGCCCTTGCGGGCCGCTTCGAGGTAGGGAGTCGGGTTGGTCGGCGCGTACTGCTGGATGCGGTCGGCGCTGTTGTGCACCTCGAAATGCAGGTGCGGGCCGGTGGACTGGCCGCTGTTGCCGGATCGGGCGATGGGTTGGCCGGCGGTGACCTGCTGGCCGACCGAGACCAGCACGCCGCCGGGGTCCATGTGCCCGTAGACCGTGCTCAGCGGCTTGCCGTCTACGACGTGCGACAGGACCACCCATCCGCCGAATCCGGACACACCAGAGTCCTGGGCGGCGGTGACGGTGCCGTCGGCGAATGCGTAGACGGGGCTGCCGAGCGGGACGGCGAAGTCAACGCCCTCGTGGTCGGGCCGGTCCGGGGTCTCGAATCCGGAGCCGATCTCGACGCTGGGGTCTACCGGGTAGGCCAGCGGACCGCTGACGCTGATACCGCCGGTGCTCGGCGAGCACGCGGTGTTCTGCTTCTGCTGTTCGCAGCTCGCGAACAGCAGCAGTAGGAGCAGGATGACGGCCAGGATCTTGCGCCAATGGCGCAGCAGGACAGCAACAACGGCGGTCATCGGCTAGTCCGTCGTCATGCCGGTATTGGTGTCGTGAATGCCCAATTCCCGCTCCAGGGGGCTGATCCACGTGCGGAAGGCGATACCGGGCCGGTCCGGGTCGTCGCCCCACTTGGCGATGAATCGGCCTTTGCCGGGGTGGGGCATGGTGCGGTGCCCGGTGGTGGCCGGGGGCGGCGCGGAGGTCCACGAGAGCAGGCGGGCGCGTTCGCGGTCGGTGTAGTCGATGAGTCCGGCCTGGGCGTCGATCTCGTAGCCGTTGATGGGCCCGGTGAACGTGATCTTGGATCGGGAGATGAATCCGGTGGCCTTGCCCTGTTCGGTGATGTCGGCCGATACCTTGCTGAAGTCGGTGACGGTGTGGCTGAAGGTGTGCAGGTCAACGCCATCGGTGCGGTTGGTCCGCGTCATCCGGTCCAGGGTCTTGATCTGGCTCGAACCGCCCACGTCGAGCAGCTGGGAAAGCTCGTCCAGGTAGATGCTGGTGACGGCCTTTCGCGCGAATCCGTGGTCAGAGAGCGTCATGCGCGCCGATACGGCGGCCTGGGCCTCCATGCCGGTGAGTGCGATGATTGCGGCGCGCAGGTCGCGGCCGGAGTGCACGTTGATAATGGACAGGTCGATATCGACCATGGCCACGGTGAGATCCAGCCGGGTCGTGGTCTGCCCGTTGAACGCTTCGCCGAACATGCCGACGGTCAGCGACTTCAACGACTGCAACAGCCGGTGCGTGGTGACGGCGAACTCCGCTGCGCTCGTCGCGGCCACGGCGTAGCGCATGTCCTCGGTCGGGTTCTCCAGCTGCTCGATCAGGTCGGAGATGATCGGCGGCCGGGCCGGGGAGAACCGCTCGCCCGCGTACAGGTCGGCCAGGGCCGCGCTGATGGCGGTGGACTCGAAATCCTCGAGCGGGGCGCGGCGGCGCAGGCTCACCAGGGCCTCGATGTTGAACAGCTGCGTTTGCTGCAACTCCGACATGAGCCCCTGGACGGCCGGGTGCCGGTCGGGAAGCCTGCTGATCGCCCATGCGTAGGCGGTCGGGTCCAGCGGGTTGAGGGTGCCGTGACCGGGCCCAATCTCGATGATCTGGCCGTCTCTGGTGCCGGTTTCCTCGTCGTTGAGCAGTTCGCACAGCCGCCGGTAGTCCGGCTTGATATCGGCCGGGCAGATCACATGCCGGCCGCTGCCGAGGGCTCCAAGAACCATCTGGCGGCCCAGCGTGGACTTTCCGAATCCGTTGGGGCCCAGGGTTACTCCGACCGGCGCGGAGATCATCTCGGCGTCGAACCAGGCCATCTGGTCGAAGAAGAAGGGTGCGCCGGTCTCGTCCTGGATGCCGATGGGCCAGCCGGGGGAGACGAACTCGGTACTGCGGGGGAACGGCCACAGGCCACACACGCGGTTCGTGGTGCCGCGAATCTCGGGCAGCGGCATCGGCTTCTTCATGTAACCGCCGTAGGGGGCGTAGAAGCCGCGGGGGCTCGGGCGGCGGTCGGCCTGCCAGGGCTGGCGGGCAGCCGAGTAGCTGGCCCGCCAGACCGCGAGTTCGTGAGCGCGCAGCTTGCGGGCGGCGTTGAACTTGCCCGCGATGCTCATCGACGGCATGGCCTCGCGCAGGTAGGCCACCTCGTCGGCGGGCATCACCCCGTCGGCCCCGCTGGCGTGGTTCTCCTGCCGGGCCGTCACCCGGCGGGGGAGTAGTAGGCGACTGCCGGACATATCGCGTCTCCTTGGTATAGGGCCGCTATGGGCCATATGGCTAATCGGGTCGGGGTGATCTGCGGGGATTGCGGTGTTCGCGCTGGCTGAGGGGCTAAGCGGAGAGGATGTCTGTCACGTCGGTCTCGTCCATGTCGGGGTAGACGCCGATGCCGAGCCCGGCCAGGAACATGGCGGCCTGGTCGCTGAAGCACGGCGCGAACTTGATGGACGCGCGCACACCCGCGCCCCGGATGAACGCGGTTTCGTCCACGCCGGATGTGCCGATGGGCACGGTGACGGTGACCAGGATTCCGACGCGGGTCAGGCCGTGGCCTTCGGCCAGATCCTCACGGGTGGCGGCGATGTCGTCGTAGCGCATCTGCTGGCGGGCATCGACCAATCCGCGCTTGCGGCGCTGCACGGCGGCGAAGGCGTCGCGGTAATCGCCGTCGGTGATCTCGATGGCGTCTTGCGGGCGGTAGGGCCGGTAGATCATGGTCACGCGCTTGTAGGGGGCGCGGTAAGTCGGCGCGAGCAGCTGCGCCAACACGTCGTCCTCGATCGGCTGCACGGGGTAGTCCCAAGCTCGGAAGGTAAAGCTCTTGCCGGAGTCGTGCAGGTAGTAGCTGTGTTCGGGGTCGTGGTAGGTCGGGCCCGCGTCGTTCCAGGTGATGCCGGGGTCACCGTCCAGGGCCATGGCCTCGTCCAGCATCGGCCCGGCCGCCGGGTTGAACGCGGCGTGTGTGAAGGCGATGACCTCGCCGACGGTGGCGAAGGTGGCGAACAGGCCCGCGCCGGCGGCCGCGTCGGTCAGCTCCTCGAGGCGTCGTGCCACCGATTCCATGCCGGAGCGGAAGTTGCCGGAGCTGTAGCGGAAGGTCACGGCGATGCGCTGGGTGTAGCGGATGCGGTCGGTGGCCAGGTTCTCGGTGCGGTCGTCCATCAGCTCGAGCACCAGGCCGGGCGCGGACTCGTGGCGGCGCTTGTCGATCTCGACGTTGTAGCGGGCCCCGGTCTCGGGAACGGTGTCGGTGACCACCGCGATACCGGCCACGTCGCCGAACTCTCCGGCCCGTCGGACGAATTCCCCCCATCCGGCCACCTGCGCGTTGGTAGTGGCCTCGGGCTGGGTGTCGCGGCCGGTCGCGGAGATGTTCATGACGATGGTGACGGTGCGGTGAACCGGGTTGATCAGTGCGCCGATGTCGTCGCCGGTCATGGGGTCGAACAGCCGGTCCAGGGTGATCGGGGAGGCCAGACCGGGCAGGCGGGAGTGTCCGCCGGGGACGTGGGCGAACAGGCCGGTGCGGTACCGGTGCGCCATGCGGCGGCGGATCGGCAGGCTGCGGGCCCAGGAGATGAAGTAGTCCCCGGCGCTGGTTCCTCGGAATCGGATCATGGACGGGCCGATGAGCAGTACGGCGACGACGAGAATCACGATTGCGCCGGTCATCGAATTCAGCAGGTAGGCGGACCCGATCGCCATGGCCATGGCACCGACGGCGGCCATGGACATGCCCGAGGACAGGCCGGGAATCAGGCCGGTCGATTCTGGTTTGCGCCATCCGGCGTATTTCTGAGATCCCATCGTGGGCTACCTCTTTCGTGCGGTCGAGAAGTCTTGGGCGGCTAGGTGATCCGGTTGAATGACGAGTCACGCGGCGGGCTGCTGCTGGCGGTGTTGCGGCCGGGCCGAGGGGTCCGTTTCGGGGTGCCGTCACCCCCGCCGGTGCTGCTGGCCCTGGCGCGCGTGCTGTTGCGGGCGCGGCCGCTGCCCTCCCTCGTCGGTGCGGCTGACTGGTTGCCGGTGCGGGTGCCGCTGGCGCTGGCGCCGGTGCGGGCGGCGCTGCTGGTGGACGGTGCGCTGGCCGTGCTCGACGTACGGCCGCCGCTGCCGCTGGTGCTGGCCGATCCGGCGGTGCCGCGCGTTCCGCTCGTGGCTGCGCTGCTGCTGCTCGCGCCGCTGCGGGTTCCGGATGTTGCGCCCTGGCCGCGACTACCGCCGCTGGCGGGTGCCGGGGCCGCGGTGCCGCTGGCCGATGCCGTCGCCCGGTTGCCGCCACCGGGGGCGGTGCTGCCGCCCGAGCTGCGCGACGGCGGCGGGCCTGTGAGGGTGTGTGCGGCCGCGCGGCCCATCGCGCCGACGAACGGGATGGCCTTCGCCGCGCCCCGGCCGGCTGCGGCCGCGCCGGTCACGGCCGCGCCTCCGGCTGCCTTCGCGCCTTCCTTGCCGGTGCTCAGTGCGTTCCGTCCCGCCGATATTCCGGCGCGGCCGTTGCGGATGGTGCCGCGCAACATCGGGGTTCCGGCGTAGGACACGTTCGTGCCGATCATGTTGACCAGCAGGGGCAGGATGAATGCCGGGGCGACCATGAGGGTTACGGCGGTCACGACATCCGCGCCGGATTCCAGGCTGCGGATCTGCATGAACGCGACGCCGAAGGCGATGGCGGCAATGGGCTTGAACAGCAGAGCGGCGATGGCGGCGCGGACCAGGGCCCAGAACACCGTTTTGCCGCCGCCGACGACGCTGGCCGCGCCCGCGATCGGCAACGCGACGGCCGCGTAGATGATCCAGAACTTCTGCATGACCAGCTGAATCAGCAGTTCCAGGTACGCGAGCAGGCCGAGGATGCACAGCGCGAGGCTGATCACGTCTTCGGTCTTCAGCCGCTCGTCGCGGCCGGAAAGCGCCGAGGACAGGGCATCGACTACACGGGTGGGGCCCTCGGGCCCGGCGGCGCTGGTGAAAATCCAGCTGGCCAGGGCGTCACTGACGCCGGAGAGCGCGAGCAGGACCGGGGCGGCCATCGACGCGGCGACGGCCCAGCGAACCAGGCCGCCGACGGCTTCGGGGGCGGCGTTGTCGCCGGAGAGCATCGCGCGCTGGTAGAGCACGGTTATCAGGGCGATGAGCAGGCCCAGACCGAGCGCGATTGTCTGGAGGTCGCCGGTCAGGTCGGTCATCTTCTGGACGGCGCTCTGGGTGTTGGAGACATCGACGCTGGTCCCCATGAACAGCTGAATGACGTACTTCATGATCCAGACGAATCCGGCGAGTACCCAATCGACCATTGTCGAAAGGATGCTGCTACCTGCGTCTTTCGCGGCTTCTCCGGCGGCCGAGGAGAGCACTTGGCCGGGGGTCGGGACACAGCCGACGACCGGGATGGAAAATCCGTTGCAGTCGCCGCCGCTCGGCGCGGCCGTGGTGGGCGCGCTCGGCGTGGTGCTGGGTGCGGGCGTCGTGGTGCTCGGCGCGGTGGTGCTCGGCGTCGCCGGGGCGGTGGTGCTCGGCGGGGCGCTGGGGGTCGTGGTCGTGGGTTGGGCTGCGGCGGTACCCGCCAACGCGGACAGCATGATCAGCAGGCCCGCGAAGGCGGCTAGTAGGCGGCGGGTGATCACCATTGCGTCCATCCGACTGGTTGTGTGGTGTACTGCCCCGCTCGCGGCGTGCGGCCGCCGATGGCCAGGACATCGTTCGCGGTCTGCTCGGTCAGGTACCAATCGCCGTCCTGCCAGATCACCGAGTAGTCGAAGGTGCCGCCCTGGGCTTCGCCCTGGCGGGGCGGGAACCAGAACTGCACGCGGGTCACGGTGTCGGAGATCGGCTCGGCCTTCCACAGTGCCGGCCGGGTGATGGTCTTCTGCTGGGCCAGGCAGCTGGGGTTGTCGATATTCGTTCCGCGCTGGTAGGGGGGAAGCTGCGGAGTGAGCCGGTCCCGGTCGGCGGGCGCGATGACCATCGGCACGGCATCGTTGCTGCCTGCGGTCGCGCCCCAGGTGGCCATCTGGAGCGCCGCGAGCGCCGCGCCGAGGGATGTGCGCGAGTAGCCGCCGTAGATGCCATCCGCGCGGGTCTTGCTCGGCCCGTCGGTGGTACTGAACGGCAGCGCCGCGCACCGAACGCGCTGCCACATCACCGGTCCGTCCAGGGCGGACTTGTCCTGCGGCAGAACGGTCCCGCGAACGTCCTTGGCCTGCTCGATCGTCTTCGGCGTCACGTTGGTGCTCGCGACCAGCGGGTTGCCGAAATTGTCGGTGTACCACTGGGTTTGCTTGAGCGACTTCGCGGCAGCGGGGGGCTGGCCGGGCAGCGTCGGCCCGGTGTTGTCGTCACTGTTCCGGCTGCACGCGGCGGCGGTGGTGATGGCGACTGCGACGGCCAGGGCTGCGGCGCACACGGCGAGGGTCTTGCGCTTCATATCGGCGCTCCTTCGGTGAGTGGTTGAGTAGGTAGGGCTGCCGCGCCAACTTCGTTGGCTTGCCTCGTAATTTGATCTGGTTACGTCTGGGGGAGCGCTTCGAGGTCGCCGGGAAGCTCGTCGTATGCCTTGAGCACGGTCACGTTGTCCTTGGGGTCGGGTAGCTGGATCAGCCAGTTCTCACCGAGCCAGACGAGTTGACGGGTCAGGCCGCTGATCGACTTGTCCGGCTGCTCGAAAAGGATTTCGACGGTGGCTGAGCTGTCCTTGAAGTCCAGGAACCGGAATCCCCTGATGCGTGGAAGCCTGGAAGGATCGGGCTGGCCGGTGACCGATACGTTCGCGCGGGCGGCGAGGTAGGCGGTCAGGCCGTTGCCGACGGCGAAGTAGTCGCGGGCGATGGCCCCGAACGCATCGTCCGGTGCGGTGTCGAGCAGGGTTTGCGAGTCCGCGGCGGCCATGACCGCGCCGTCCATGGTGCGGGGGTAGCGGATTCGGTCACCCCGGCCGGGGGAGGCGGGCGGCTTCACCGTGCCGTCGGTGATCCAGTCCGCGCCGCGATAGCTGGTGATGGTGAGTGGTTTTCCGGCCTCGTCGGTGCCGCCGCTGCATCCGGCGACGGACAGGGCCGCGACGGTGGCGACGAGCAGGGCAGCGACTCGGGTTCGCATACGCATCGGGGGAGTCCTTTTCTAGTGCAGCCAGGAGGCGATATCGAACGTGCGGGCGGCGATGGCGGCGGAAATGAGGATGATCAGCAGTTCTCGCCAGAAATGGGCGATGGTCGCGCCCTCGTAGTAGCGCAGGCCGCCGACGATGATCGCGGCGAACATCGCGCCGAGGGCGAAGTATCCGGCCAGGCCGATGAGCTGGCCGCCGAGCTTGAGCAGCGGATCGAGCACTTCCGGCGGTAGCTGGTCGGCCAGGACGACGGTCCTCACGAGCCCATGGCCCAGTTGATGATGGTCGCGCCCATCGCGCCGCACCCGATGAGCAGTAGGACACCGCCGAGCCAGCCGAGCACGCTGCTGTTCTGCATGGTCCATTTCTGGTAGGCGTAGACGGCTGCACCGCCGAGGAAGGCGGCCAGGCCGACCCACCCGGAGAAGGCCCAGAGCAGGCCGAGGAACTTCGAGGCGATCTCCTCGAACGGACCGCCGTCGGCGGTCGGCTGGTTCACGGCCAGGACGGCGAGGGCCGTGGTGGTGGGGGTCATCTGCTGTTCTCCTTCTCGGCGATGTGGTGGAAGACGTGGCGGTAGATGTGTTCGAGAACCGGCGGGACCGTGGTCTTTTCGGCGGTCTGTGGCGTCCACAGCCGGTCTCGTTCGGTCTCGTCCGGCAGCCGCATTCGCGGGTCGTGGGCGAGGGTGTGAATCGGGATGCCCGCCCGCTCGGCGGCCGCGATGAGTTCGCGGAGCGCGAGCGTGGGGCGCGGCTGGTCTTCGAGCAGGGCGATTGCTGCCACCTGCGCGCCGCCGCCGACGGTGCGCGAGAGCGCGCCCGCCAGCTGACGGGCGGCGCGTACGCCATCAGGGCTTTTCGGGGCCGTGAGCACCAGGTAGGGGCTGTGGCCGGCGGGCGGCCGCCAGCGCGTATCCCGGTCGACTTCTTCGGCGCATCCGCACCATGCCGCCAGCGTCGTGGCTCCGGATTCCGGTAGGGCGGACATGATGTGGAACAGCGGCGCGGGGTCGGCGTCGTCGGCGTCTGCGGATTCCGCGGTGGCCTCCTCGTCGCCGGTGTCCTTGGTCAGACGCGGGCCCGGCGCGACCGCGCCGTTCGGCTCGGCCGTGTCGGTGGTCGCGTCGGTGGTCGCGTCGGCCTGGTCCTGGCCCTCGTTCTCGTTCTCGGCGGGGTCGTGTTCGTCCTGGCCCTCGTCGTCGGGAAGCGGTTCGATGACGGGCCGAACGACGGGTTCCGCGCGTCGGATGATGCTGGTCATTGCTTGCTGACCTCCTTGACCTGGGCGGGCGCGGCGACGAGCACCGGGGAACCGAGGTGGAGCAGGGCTCCGGCCGGGGTGGCGGGGTCGGTGGCGACGATGCGGGCTGCGATGCTGGCGGCTCCGTCGGGCAGCCACACCAGGGATGTGGTCTTGGTCGGGGCCGGGGGCTGGGTCTGGCCGTTGGTGGTCAGCCGCACGTCGCCGGGGGTGTCGGCCTTGGGATCGGCCTTCAGCTCCGGCGCCCCGGCCGGGTTGACGATGTTGCCGTTGGCGTCGCGGTCGTAGCGGGCGTTCACCACCGGCGCGGGCTTGGCGCTGGCGCTGGTCGTGGTGGTGGCCTTCGCGGTGCTGGTGGGCGGGTTCTTCTTCGCGGTCTCCTTGTCGGCGGCCTTCTTCAGATCCCGCGCGGCCGCGATGATCCAATCCGCGGTGATGTCGAGCGGTGTGGACCCGTCGGTGCCGACACGGGCGGTGCGATAGCCGCCGTGGGTGGCCTGCTGGTTCCACAGCCGCGAGTCCAAGAGCACCTGCGGCAGATCCGCGTTCGCCTTCACCTCGTTGATGAGCAAATCGAAGATGCTGCTCACCTTCTTCTCGGCCGATTGCGGGGGAATGATGTTCAGCGCGGCCGTGGCCGTGTTGCCCACCACGGAAATCAGCGGTGCGACCAGGCTCGGCGCAGCGGAGGCCGCTCCGGCGAGCGCGCCTTCGGCGGCCGCCGCGAGCGCGACTTCGGGGCCCAGCAGGGCGCTTTTCGCGGCGTTCCCGGCTGCGCCGGTCGCGGCGCTGCTGGCGACGGACACCCCGGCGTTGATGAGGCTGCTCAACGTCGATGTGTTGAGCACCGAGCCGACGAACGTCGTCACCGAGGACGCGACCATTTGCCCGGCCTTCAGCAGGCCGACCAGGGGATTGGTCTGGGTGTCGGCGTTGCGTGGGTCGGCGGCTTCCTCGAGCCTCTTGGAAATCGAGGCGTTGCCGTCGAAATACACGTCCGCCAGGTTCTTGCCCTTCACGTCCTTGTCGGTGAAGGTGGCCAGGCCGGTTCCCAAGGTGTTGGCGGTCGCGGACGCCAGCGACGTGACCACGCCGAACGGGTCGCGCGAGAAGTCCAACGAGCTTTGGCCGGCTATCTGAAGGGCGACCTTCGCCAGGCTGATGCTCTTGGGTGCCGAGCAGGCCAGATCGCCGTCCAAGCACCACTGCGCTACCCGGCCGTCCAGGGTGCCGAAGCTGGAGGCGATGTCACGGGCCGGGCCGATGCCCTGGCCCTTGGGGGAGCTGTACATGTCGGGGAACTTCGTCGCCGACGGGCGGGCCTTCTTGTCGGTGCCCGGCCACGGGTCCGGGCCGACCTGTCCGGCCCGGCCGGGGAACAGTGTCGCGTCGGGCCCGCGCGTGGGGTCGCCGAAGGTGGCGACCAGTGCGATATCCCCGGCGGTGATCGTGCCCGCTTTCCCGGCCCCGATCTGCTGGGCGAGCATCGACACCGCATGTCCGCCCTGCGAGTAGCCGAGCAGCGCGAGTTTCGTTGTGGGGCACTGGTACAGGACTCGCGAGGCCACCTGTGTGAGCCGGTTGTAGCCGTCGGTGACGCTGGACTTGTAGGCGGTCGAAAGTCCCTGGTAGCCGAAATCCGCAGGGTAGGACACGTAGGTGCGCTCGACGCGCAGGCCCTCGGCCTGGGCGGCGTTGAGCACCGGCAGGACGGCGGCCGAGAGTTCGCCTCGGTCGTCGTCGCTCGGGGCGTCCACGTTCGTTTCCGTGGTGCCCGCGACGGCGAGCACGTGGATATCCGGGCAGTTGCCCGCGGCCGTGTCGTCGGCGGCCGCCGACGGGGCGACGGCCACGACGGTGGCGGTGAATACCGCTACGCAGATCCCGGTCAGGGCGGTAGCGCGGACCGCGCTCATTCTCATGCCAGCTCCTCGGCGGCGGCGTCCTGGCCCTCGACCAGGGCAGCGAGGTCGGCTTCTTTCCAGTCCTGGAATCCGGGGTTCTCGCACCAGGCGACGGCGGCGGGCGGATTCTCCGGGTCGTCGTTGATCTCGATGTCCAGCAGCAGCCGCCAGGCGGTTGCCTCACGGATGAGCGCGCCGGTATCGACGTGCGGATTGGTCAGGGTGAGGTGCAGGCGGGCGAGTTCGGCCTTGGCCAGCTGGCGGGCCTTGGATGCCAGGAAGATGGCTTTTCCGGCGGCGCTCTGGTCGGCGCTGGCCTGGTTTCCCTTGCGGTAGTGGCGGTCTCGCTCGTGGAACGTGCCGTACCACAACACGGTGCCCTCGGCGTCGCACACCGCGTAGGAGTTCACCGCGTCGGCACCGGCGGCCGACAGTCGGATGACGGGCACGCCTTCGGCGGCCTCGGCGTTCAGCTCGGAGAGCCGCTGGCGGGTGACCTGCTCGCGGATCGCGTCGTAGTCCACGCCGATCTTGCGCAGCTCGTGTTTCACTGCGGCGAACTGGGTTCCGGTGAGTCCGCGTTCCTTCGCCCATCCGTACAGCTCGCCGTGCGTGGTCATCGCCTTCAGCTGCTCGGCGTCGGCGGTGACGGCCTCGGTGATGTTCTCCCATGTGGCGCTGGTGGTCATGGTGGTGGCCTTCCTCTAGGCGGGCTTGTCTTCGATGCGGGTGAGGCGGAAACCGCCGTCGCCGGGGGCCACGGTGATGACCATGAGCCAGGACACCGGGGCGGCCGACGGGGCGGTCTGGTAGCGAACTGAGGTCTCGAACCGGTTCTCACCGGCCGGGGTCACCGATACGCACCACTGCGCATCGGCGGGGATAGACGCGATGCCGTCGGCGACCTGTGCCGGGCCGGGAACGCCGGGGCCGTTATCGGTCAGCTCCATGACGGCGGCCGGATCTCGGCGGCCGAAATACCGGTATTCGTACTCGGCAATCGCGCCCTCGCCGGTGGCGCGATCACCTCCGGTATTGCTGACCAGGGCCCCGCCGACTCGGCCAGGAGTGCAGAAGGCCGGCGGGGCGCTCGTGGTGGATGTGCTGGTGTTCGGGCCGGGTGCGGGCGCAGTGGTCACGATCTTGTAGGGGTGGGCGCTGTCGGTGCTGCTGGAGCGGTTCGACAGACCCACCACCGCCCCTACTGCGGTGACCACCGCGATTGCGGCCACACCGCCCACCAGTACCCGGCGGCCGGGGCCCTGGCGGGCGCCCTTCGCCGCCGGGGTTACCGCGCTGGTGGTTGGTGCGGGCCGCCGCAGTTTGCGGCGGCGTGTGTCGGTGCTGGTAGGTGCGGGGACGGCGGCGTTTTCAAGCCACTGCCGCCACCGCTCGGATTCCTGGACCACTGCGGCCCCTCCTCTAGTTAGGCCGGGGTGTGCGGCAGGAGACCGGCGAAGGCCGCTACCGCGTCGTGGGCTTGCTGCTGGACCTGGGCAATCTGCTGCGGGGCCTGCTCGGCCTGCTGCTGGGCCCACTGGGCAACGCCGTCGATGGCCTGGTTGACATCGAACTGACCGGGGCCCGGAGCGGGGGCCGGGGCCGGGGGTGCGTCCGGGGCGGCCTGGATGTCCGGCGCGGGTGCCGGGGCAGGCTGCGGGGCCGGGATCGGCGGAAGCGGATCGGTGGGCATCGTCGGGTTTCCGGGCCCGCCGGACAGTGCGGCACCGGCAACACCGCCGATCGCACCGCCCGCCACAGCACCGGCAACACCGCCGAGTGCCGCACCGGCCGCGCCTGCGGCCGCTGCGCCAGCGGCCGCGCCGAGCGCGGTACCGGCGACACCGGATGTGACGGTTCCGACGACGGGAACGGGGACGAAAGTTCCGAGAGCGGCACCGGCGATGCCGCCGACGGTTCCGCCGATCAGGCCACCGGCGACGGCGGCGGGCACGCCCACCACAATCGCCCCGGTGGTCCCGCCGATGAGCGCTCCGGCGGCCGCGCCGGTCGTGGTTCCGGCGGCCGCGCGGCTGGCCTGGTCGGCGGGCATCCCGTTGGCGGTGTAGACGCCATCAACGATGGAGTTGCCGTAGTCCAGCCATCCGTTCGCCCACTCGGCGACATCGCGCGGCACGAAGTCCGGGCGCGGGATGGTGGACGCGCCGGAACCGAGCACATCCGGCGATGTCTTCGGCAAGGGCACCTGCTCGAACTTGGGCGGCTCGGCGGGGGCTTCGGGCGTAACCTGCTGTCCGCCACCGTTGTTCGTGCCTGCACCGTTGTTGGTGCCGCCGCCGTTGTAGGTGCCGCCGCCGTTGCCGGTGGTGGGCGGAGACTGCCGCCACACGGTCGCGGGCGGGGCCTGCGGCAGTGTGGACAGGCCGGGGGTGACCGGCTCCGGAGCAGGGGCCGGGGGCTGGGTGGCCTGCGGCGAGGGGCTGGTACGCGGAACCTGTGGGCTCGGTGTCACCGGGTCCGCGGTGGCGACCCCGGCGACCATGCACACCGTGCAGGCTGCGCCGACGGCCGCCGTGGTGATCTTCTTGTACATTCCAATTTCCTTCCTGGACAACAGATATCGAGACAGTTGGCTTGGGGGTCAGACGGTTCGGAAGGCCATGAATCGCGCGGTCGCGCCTTCATGGACCAGGTAGAACAGGCCGGTGTGCAGCTGGCGGACCTGTTGCGGGCTGACGGCGAACGTCTGCTGTGCGCGAGCGGAGTTGATGCCGTGGCCGTACGGGTCGCCTGCGGCTTCGAGCTGCCAGCGCGTACCGGCGGATTCGGTCACGGTGTCGGGCAGCGCGGAGCGGCCGAGCACGACGGCGGTTCCCGCGCCGAGCATTCGGCGCTGCATCTGCGCATCGAGGCTGAAGGACTCGACGGTCTGACCGGCGAGGATCAGGCCGACATCGGCGGCGCGGGCGGTCTCGAAGATCCGGACCGCTTCGTCGGCGGCGTCGGTGTCGGGGTCCACCATTTGCGGGAACTCGTCAATGGTCACCGCGAGCGGGTGGTGACGGGCACCGGCTTTGCTCTGTTCGGAGCGCTGGGCCAGCAGTTCGCGCAGGTCGCGCAGCATGAGGTTCGCGAGCAGCCGTTCGGCGGGGCGGACCGGGACCAGGGAAACGATCGTCGCCGATCCCTGCGGGAGCTTCGTAAAGCTCCATCCCTCACCGGTTTTCGGCAGCAAGCGGCGCAGTGGGGCGAACATGGCGTCTACGTCCTGGGCCACGCTCTTGGCGTCGGAATCGCCGTGGCGGTCTTCCTCGGTGATCGGCCCAGCCAGCTGCGCGCCGAGGTGGCGCACTGGATCGGCCAGGCGCTCGGTCAGCTCATCGAGGGACTTCACCAGGGGCTTTGTGCCGCGACCGTCGATGATGATGTCCAGCACGCGCCGCATCCGCTTCGTGTAGAAGTCGGTCGATTGGGTCTTGGGCGCGATGAACATCAGCCGGTCAAGCAGCTCGTCACGGGTGGTGTCGAAGAAGTCCCACATGCCGCGCTCGACGCGAACGAGCTGTTCCGCGCCGACGTAATCACGTTGGGCGCGGGCGTCGGCGGCGAACCGCTCGGCGTCCTCGGCAATGCCCTTGAGGTCGATAAGAACGCTGGTCATGCCCATGCGGTTCTGCGCGGCGTGGATGCCCGCCAGGAACTCGGTCTTGCCGACGCCGGACCCGGCGAACACCTGCATACGTTGCTGACCGGCCGTGGCCGGGACTAGCAGCAGATCGCAGTTCGGCGCGGTGAACTGGGCGGACCTGCGGCGGTCGGTCATGGAGTCGTCGGGCATGAGGATGCCGACGCCGTAGCGAACGTCCTGGTCCACCTCGACGGGAATCGGCGCGGTCATCACGCGGTCCGGATCGACCACCGACAGACCTACGGTGTCCTCGTTCAGCGATACTCCGACCGATCGCGCTACCTGCTCGTCGTCGGCGTCGGTCATCGCGTCGATGGCCTGGGCGTTGACCAGGACATCGCGGGTGCGGCCTTCGAGCAGTTCGCGGCGCAGCAGGCGGCGGCCGATGAGGAATGCGCCCGGCGCTCCGGCGGTGCCGACGGCGAGCGAAGCGACCAGCCAGGGCCACAGCTGGCCAGGTTGGGCACCGTCGGACATCCGGATCATGGCGGCAACGGTGAAGCCCACTACCAGCGCGAACGACAGCGCGGCCCCGGCCATCAGCGGCCAGCGCTCCGGGGTGAGCCATAGCCAGAACCGCCGGTGTTTGGACGCGGCATATCCGCGGTTGCCGATGCCGAACGCGATGCCCAGCGGAACAAGGCCCGGCGCGGCGACCACGCCGACGACCACGCCGAGGGCGGCCGCGGCGATGGCGGCTGGCGGTTCGTTGCCCTTGTTGCCAGCAGCCTTGTTGGCCCCGGCGGCGGTGAGTGGGTTGGTCACGCTGAGCCTTCCTTCGGTTTCCTGCGTGCTCCGGGCGGTGGTGCCGCCCCCGGCGACACCCCTGCAATGGCGCTGGAAACGGAAGGTGCCCCCTGGGTTGTCGCACCTGGGCGGGGCGACAACCTGTAGCTACAACCGCCGACTGTACTCAGCTAACCACTTACTTTCAACAGTATTGGTGCTTAGTATCGTTACCGAGGATGGTTATTTACCGATCGGAGCCGGTTGTAGATGGCGATGGAAACTAAAGGTTGCTTTGCTGAGAACTGCCTGATGCAATCGGGTAGCATCGGCGAAAATGTGGACGTAGCAGCCTTGCTGCGTGCGTTCCTACGTAGAGTCGAGGCGATGACTACACAGCACCCCGAGTACTTGGGCCAGGTGGCGCACGCGCGGCGTGATGCTCTGGGCCTGTCCAAGCAGGCGGTTCACGCGGCCGTCGGGCTGAACCCGTTGACGATCAGCAAGATAGAAAACGGGGACGCCGGGCGTATCCGCAAAGACACGCTGACCAGGCTGGACAAGGTGTTGAAGTGGAAGGATGGATCAGCTGAGGCCGCGTGGACATCGCGGCGGCCGCCGGTGGAGATCAGCGAGGATTCCGGGGAGAAGCCCGTACCGAGCGTGCTCTACATCCCGTTTCCGCCCGAGCTGATCCAGAACACCGTGAAGATGGCCGAGCAGGTGGCCGACATCGCCGGAGAAGACGAACGGCTGGCCTCGATCGTGAGCAACATGGACACCGTTGCGGATCGCATCCTGCGGGCCTGGACGATCGCCGATGTCGAGCGCCAGCGGTACGCGGGCACGCTGAGTTCGGCAACGATAGAGATGTTGCTTGGTCACTACATGCGCCGGACTCCGGAGGCGCCCACGGTCCAGGACCAGAACGAGTTGATGTACCTGCGTTGGTTGCTGGACCGACTCCCCGAATCTGTGCCAGCTGAGCAGGCAGAACGGTTCGCCCAGCGTTGGGCGCTGGTGCAGCAGATATTCAGCGCGCCCCGGAGGATCAACGAATGAGGAACAACCCGATGTCACTGCCGTTGGCGGAAAAGCTTGAGCGGATGATCGAGTACTACCACCACTGGGGTAAACCGGCGCTCACCAACGAACAGATCGCCGAAAAACTCAGCGAACGGCTTGGTCAGGTCATCGAACCCGCGTACATCGCGGGCCTGCGCAGCGGGGCCGAGATCGCGATTCCGCGCGATGTCGCGGAGGCGCTGTGTGCGGTGCTAGGGGTCACGGACGTGCGCCTTCTGCTGCCCACCGGTGACGAAGACGTGGATCTCGATCTTCAAGTTCAAATGTGGACCCTCGTGCGTGACCGTGGTGTCCAGCACGTAGCGGCGCGGGCCATTACTCGTGACAAGCTCAGGGAGCTGATCTCCGACCTACGGGCGCTTCCGCCTCGTACCGAGTAGATCAGCTCCCTTACCTGCGGACTCGTCACCCGATCCGGCGGAACTCGACCTCGAGGTTCGACGGCCGCAGCGTCAAGTTCTCCTCGACGTCCAGCGCGGCGCTGCTCTCCAGCTCGTAGTCACGGAGCAGGGAGGCGATGATCAATTTCGCCTCGTGCAGCGCGAATGCCCTGCCGATGCAGGCCCGCGGACCGGTGCCGAACGGCCGGTACATCCACGGCTTCGGCCGGAACCCGTCCGCCAGCCACCGATCCGGCCGGAACTCCGCGGCGTCAGGGCCCCATACGTCGGTGTCGCGGTGCACCGCGAGCAGCAGCACGAACACCCATTCGCCCGCCGCGATGTCGTACCCGCCGAGCGTGGTGTCTTGCCGGGCCGCCCGGAAGAATCCTGGTGCGGTCGGCCAGAGTCGTAGCGTTTCGGAGATCACGGCTTCGGTGACCTTCAGCTTGGCCACGTCCTCGTAGGCGATCCGTCCATCGGTGGTGACGGCGGCGGCCTCGGCGCGCACGCGGGCCGCCAGCTCCGGATCTCGCGCCAGGAAGTGAGTTGCGAACGCGAGCAGGTTGCCCGTGGTCTCGTGCCCCGCGATGAACAGCGTGAGCACCTGATCGGCAATGTTGTCGTCGGGCAGCGGTTCACCATTCGCGGGGTGCAACATCCGGTCCAGCAGATCCGGGAACCGCTCGCCGGTCCGCCGGCGGGTCTCGATGACATCGAGCACGGTCCGCTTCATGAACTCGATGTCCTCGGCGTGCTGGCGGGCCCGCTTGCCGCCGGTCAGCTTGCCCAGCACCGGAATTGCCGACTCCTGCACGTACGCGAACACCCTCGTGAGCGCATCGGCGAACGGGGCCCGGCCGGGCGTATCGGCTTCGGAGAACGCACCGACCGAGTACCCGAATCCCGCCAGGCCGATGGTCTCCAAGGCGGCGTCACCCATCATGGCGGCGGTGTCGGTCACGGTTCTCTTGTCGCCGAGCCACTGCGAGGTCAGCTCGACCACGCTCACCATGGCGTCGTGGTAGTCCGCCATCGCGGCGGGAACGAACCCGTCAATCAGGGCCTCGTGGCCGCGCTTCCACTCCATCGACTCGTTGGCCGCGGTGAACAGGCCGTCGCCGGCTATCGCGCGCAGCTTCTCGTAGGGGCGGCCGAAATGCCGCTGCCAGGTCTTCTCGTCGATGACTTCGCGCATCAGGTCCGCCGAGCCCGCGAACGTCAGGTGCACCCCGCCGACGAACGTCCGCCGGTACAGCGGTCCGAGCTGCGAGAACTGCCACAACGTCTTCTGATTCGGGCGTTTGCGGTCCATGCCGAGTACGTCACCCAGGATCGGCACCCGCTTGGGCGGATGCGGAATCTTCTGCGCGGCGGGCTTCGTGGTTGTGGTCATGCGGTTGCCTTTCGGGCTTTCGAGTCGGCTTCTACAGGGGGCTGGCCTGAGTCGGCGCGGGTTCGGGTCCACTCGCGGGCGATATCCAGTACGAACAGTTCGTCTCCCACCCATGACGGCGCGGCGGCGGCTTGGTCGCCTCGCTCGGCGTTGTCCGCGCTGAGCGCAGCGCGCAGGGCGGCGCACACCTGCGCTGGGGTGGGGCGCGGAGGGAGGCCGGTCAGGTGCGGGGCCGCCGAGATCATCGTGTCCTCGATCTCGATCCGCATCCGGTGTTCGGTCACCTGCGGCAGCGTGGTCCGGGCCTGGACGTGCAGGCGCATTTCCGGCCGGGCGGCCATCATGTCTTCCCACATCGGCGCGAGCACTCGGACGTTCCGCGATGCTGCGTCCTTGCCGAGCCGGATCGCGAGCGAGGTTGCGATAGACGGCACCGCCAGCAACATCATCAGCGCCACCGGGAGCAGGAAAAGCAGGTCGTTGCCGCCAGCGCGTTCGGAGGTCAGCTGCCCTTGCACACCGGTCGTGAGCAGCCATCCCGTCACGATCCGGGTCCAGGCGTCGAGCTGGGATATCGCGATGCACGCGGTGACGATCGCGCCGAACACCGCGCGTGACCGGCTCTCGCGCCAGTGCCACATGAGGCTGACGGCGGTGACCAGCGGCAGGACCTCGGCCAGCGCGGTCGGCAGGGAGTAGACCGTCAGGTAGACCCCCGGCCGCCAGCCGGGCAGTTCCTCGACGGCGATATTCGCTGCCCGCGCCGGTGCGGAGATCCACGCCAGCGCTCCGGCGAGTACCGCGACGGCCAGCCAGATCAGCGGCACTACGGCGTTCGGCACCGGCCGCCGTGCCCGCCACAGCAGACCAATCCACAGGATCGCGCCTGCGCCGACCAGCGCGGCCGCGTGCGTCGCAAGTCGCACATCCGCGAGCGATATCCACCGGGTGAGCGTCGATTGCACTGCCCGATCCCGTAGCAGCGCCGTGCACCACATGGACGCGATCAGCACGGCCACGGCCCAATCCAGGCGCACCCGGTTGACCAGTACCGCCATACGCAGCACCAACGCGGCCGCGATCCACGTCAGCAGAGCCGCCGTCGCCGGGCCCGAGAGGGATGAGGTGGCCTCGGCCACCAGCAGGGGACTCGGGCTCATCGCCAGTTCAATTCGATCAGCGATGCCGCTCGGTGCCCCGCGCCCCCGGTGTCGTCCGGCCGGCCTCGGCTCAGTCCGGCCAGATGCGTTCCCAACCACTCGGCATCGCGCTCCGCGTCGGAGTCGAAGTGCCGACGGTGCATGATTGCGCGCACATGATCGGGGTCCAGGCCCTCGGCCAGCAGCGAGTCCGTCACGTCGAATTGGCTATCGCCACGGTGCTCGAGCAGCACGTGACCGACCTCATGCATGATCTCTTGCCGTTGACCGCGCGGTGACCTGGCGGGGTCGTACTTGATAACAAGTTCCCGCTCTGTGACCCACAGGGCACCGCAACGCGACACCGACGGCACATGGACCCGCCACGGATCGAGCACGATCCGCTTGGCGAGCCGTTCGGACAGATACGACGTGAACTCCCCCACGGTCCATGGCGGCGTCAGAGGTATCCCGTCCAGGATGCTCTGTAACCGGCTCTCCTCCACCGCAGCCCCGACCTCCAGGTTCTATACAGCGATCTTCAGATACAGCCCGTTCTACGCGGCTTGCTGGGCACTAGTCCCGCAGTTCACCACGTAGCAAGGACCGTTTTCTACCAGTTATCACCTCACAATACCCCGGTGATATAAGCAGCAGTAACGACCTTTAAGCCCACGGTAGCGAGGGCCACCGACGTACTAGCTGTGCGTTCGCGCGGAGGCGGCTATGCCCGCCCGATGGCGGGGTTCTGCATGGCGATGTGAGGGCCTGTTCTGGCGGCCGCCGGAGCGGCGGGCCGCCGATCGGTCAGTCGTCTTCCGGCTGGTGGTCCCAGAGGTGGACAGTCTCGCCGAGCTTCAGCGGCTTGTCGGCGGGGCCCTTGATGTGGGGAGGAACGATGCGGTCTTCGTGCTCGCATCCGTTGTCGCTGTGGGCGCGGGGGTTCAGGCAGGTGTTTCGCCGGTAGGGGCGCACCGGCCAGCGGCAGGACCATTCCGGGGCGCGGCGGCCGGTGGACGCGGCGGCGTCCTGTTCGGCGGCGGCTCGGCTCGGACGGTGCGCGGTGTGGACGTTGACGATTCGGACATCCGAGGGGCCGGTGATGCCGGCGCGGTGGTCGCGTTTGCGGCCCGCGCGGTTCCGGGGGATGTCCTCGGTCTCGGTGAGCTGCGTCTTTCCGGTCTGGCTCATCAGCTGCCAGGCGGTGTAGACCACCTGGGCCCATTCCTTGGTGGTGTCCGGTTCCGGCTCACCGAACGGGATGCCGAAGGCCAGGGCCATTTCGTTGTCCCAGGTCAGCGGGTTTGGGCGGGGATGGGAACTGATATCGCCTGCGGTCATCGGGGCTCCGTTCCGCGCGGTGCCGATGACGGTTTCGGGGGCCAGGCGCTCGAACGCGCTGTTCACCGGTGCGTAGAAGGTGAGCCAAACGCCGTCGAAGTGCTGGGGGATCGGCTCCAGCCCGCCACGGGTGCGCTGGTTGAACCAGCGCACAGCAGGGCCGCCGGTAGGGCCGTCGGTCACGCTAACCTCACCGGGGCACCACAGGCCCCAGCTGACGGCAACGATGGGTGTGGTGACGGTGGCGTGGGCTCCTTCGCGTCCCATGGGCCCGCCGCTCAGTACGTCGGCAACGTCCATGCTGTATCCGCCGATCGGCTCGGCGAACACCATGAACCCGTAGGGGGCGGGCAGCCGCGACGGCTTGACGGGCTCGGTCGGCGGGACCGCTGCGGCGGCCAGCGCGAGCGAGGTCATATCCGCGGTGGCGTAGTAGAGCTGCGCTTCGCGCAGGCGGCGTTCTTCGGAGCGGGCCAGCAGCACCGAGGCGATTGCGCCGGGGGATGCGTCCATACCGGGAACGGCCGGGAAGACGGCGGCCTGTCCGGCGTTGATGGCTCCGGCCAGCGAGCGCATGGACTCTTCGCCGCCGGTGTACTCGCACATCCGCATCCGCCATTCCGGCAGCTCGTGAGGCTCCGGGGCCTTCCACGGCATCGCCGCGAGATCGGTCGAAGTGGTCACGTGCTGGCCTCCAGCTCTCCGGGGACGGTTGCGGTGCGCTGTTGATACAGCCTGACCGGGCCACGGAATCCGCGGGCCCGGTCAGTGAGTCGAATTCGGGAGGCCGGCTGGCCCGGCTCTCTCTGTTGTGTTCGTTGCAGGGGCGCGCCGCGCCGGTCGGCGGGCGGTGGCGCTGGGGCTCGTCGTCACCGGTCCCAGCGCGCGGGACAGGAAAAGGGCTGCCGCGCCAACTTCGTTGGCTTGCCTCCTAAACCCCGGTGAGCTGGCTTTTTGCGGGTGTCCATTGGTCGGTGAGGTCATCGAACTCACCCTCTGTCACTGCCTCCGAGAAGTACAACCACTCGGTAGGCGTGTAGTCCAGGGCGACGCCATCGGCGGACGTGAGCGTGGCCGACCCGTCGGCGTGCACGGTGATGGCGGGCTCGGTGAGAGCTTCGGACCGACCGGCAACAGCCTCCAGGAAGTCGCTCCATTGGGCGACGGTGATGGAGATGATCGGCTGGGCCTCGGGGTCGTTGCTCGGGTCGCGCAGGTACTTGCTGTCTCGAATCAGGATCGCGGCGCCTGCCGATTTGACCTCGACACAGTTGCCATTCTGACCGCTACGCAGGGCCTTTCGCCAAACTCCGACCTCGACGCAGGCACCGTTCTGTCCGCTGCGGCGGGCCTTCCGCCAGATGACGGTGCTGTAGGTGGTCATCGTGTGAATCCTTCCAATGCTGAGATGATGAGGTTCTTGGAATCTGAGACGCTGAGCGCCTTCTTGTCGATGTCGCGCCAGACCCGCTCGTAGGCGGCGAACTCGTCTTGCTTCTGCAAGTACATCGCGCCGGTGAGCGTATCGACGTAGGCAAGCGGTGGTTCGATGGGTTCGCCGCTCGGATCGTCGGGAAATTCCAGAAGAGTGAACGAGTTCGCGGCAGACATACCGCCATGCATTCCGGCCTTCCAGGGCAGGATGCGGATCGTCACGTTCGGCCGCTTCATCAGGTCGAGCAGGTGTTCAACCTGGCGGGTCATGAGGCCATCGGTGCCGATGGGCCGCGTGATCACCGCTTCGTTCAGCACGACGTTGAGTTCCGGTGGTGGCTCGCGCGTGAGCAGGCTTTGCCGATCCAGCCGAACCTTGACCCGCTGCCGTATCTGCTCCTCGCTGGCCGAGTTCGCCGGAGTGCGGTACAGCAGCTCGGCGTACTCCTCCGTCTGGAGCAGGCCGGGAACGAGTTCCGATTCGTAGACGCGGATCTTGGTGGCCGAGTCCTCCATGATCACGAATAACCCGAACCACTCCGGTAGCTCGGTTTGGGTGTAGTCGTGCCACCACGACTTGGACCGGCCGTTGCGGGTCTCCGCGGCGAGGGCCAGCAAGATATGCCGGTCTTCCTCGCTCGCCTCGTAGAGATCGAGCAGGGCTTTCATGTTCGGCACGGTGTACCGCACAGCTTCGTGACCATCCTCCATCCGCACGATGGTCGATCGGCTGATGCCGAGCGCGTTGGAGACCTGATCTTGGGAGCGTTTGCCCCGCAGTGCGGTCAAGCGACGGCCGATGTGCCGCCGGATGAGCGCGGTACCCACCGAATCCAGTGCCACGTCAAGCCCTCCAATCACGCCGAAGTTGTGTCACGCAAATTAAACAACGACACACCTTCCGCTCACAAGACTACCCCGCGTCAGGTTGACGCAGGTCTGGGCCAAATTCGTCCCGTCTACGATCAGACGGCATGTGCTGACACAGACTGATTTCGAGCATTGTGTTATCGGTCCGAGTGTAGAACACTTGTGTTGTGGCCGGAGTCACCCCGGCGCTCCACAAACAGGCAGGGGATGCGATGGCTGTGAGGATCGAATCGGGTGGGTTTTCGCTGGTCAGGCCATCGCGCCGCCGCATAGGGGGGTGGTGCCGGTGGCTGTCCAAGTAATCCCCCAACGGCTGATGCTCAGCGACGTAACGACTCATCAGGCGCGTTACGTCGGCGAGGGGATCTGGGAGCTTTCGTGTCTTCCGGGTCGCCAACTCACCACCGAGCAGGCAGCCGCCGCGCTTCGAGCCGCTGAGGAATCGACGGCCCTTCTTGCCTGGATGAGGCCGCGAGCGCTGGAAATCGGCTTGACCGAACGCGAGCTGTTCGCGTTTGTGACCACGGGGGAGTGTGATTGGCCTCGGCCATGGACCCCGGAAGCCCCGACCGCACGGAGCCGACTTGGGCGGCGGTGGTCACTCGGCGGGGGTGCGGCGTGAACGTCAAACCGCTGATCTACGGGTACCTGCGTGCCGATCTGGTGCAGCACGCGAGCCAGCTCGAGGAATGGGAACACCAGATTCGCGAGTTCGCCAGCGCCGAAGGCTTCGATGTCGGGGCCGTGTTCCAGGAACCGCCGGACCGGATGTGGTCCGCGTTCGCCTCGCTGATGATCGAACTGAAGCGTTCCGAGTGCCACGACGTAGCCGTTCCGGCGCTATCGCACATGCTCCGGCCGGGGTCGGCGTCGCCGAACGGCCTGGTGGAGCTTCTACGCGCTGAGGCACACGCCTTCGTGTGGGTCGCCGATCCGGCCGCGAGCCGCGTCGGTTTGAACGCCACGGAGCCGCCGATGCTCCGGCGGAATGGGGGATGACGAGCAGATGCGTTCGCTTTCAACAGGTTTGACTCTGACCGATGTCATTGCGGAGGTAGGCGGGCACCGAGAGGTCTACCGCCGGGTAGGCCAGTTTGCGGCCTCCGGTGAGATCACCCGCGCGGCGGTGGTCGCTGCCGAACTGTGCGTTCACGTGCCGGTCCGCCGGATCGGCACGGCCGCGGCGGCGGCCGCCGTCTGGCGGAGGCGCTGATGTTCGAGGATGGCGCGGACAGACCCGCGACGGTGATCGACACCGCCGAAGTCATATTGGTGGCCACCGACACCGCGAACACCGGCGGCGAGACGCTGGCAGCCTCGGCGCTGCGGTTCTGGCGGCTGCCGATCGAACCGGGGGCCGCGCGGATGCGGGCCCTCGTCGCGGGCGCGGCGAATTCGGCCGATTCGGACCTGCGCCGGCTGCGCGTGCGCCTGGTGCTCCTCGACGGCGCGGTGCTGCTCGAAGTCACCTTCCTGGACGCCGAGCCGCGCGACTTCGACCCCGAGCTGATGCCCGCCGGGGCGGATTGGTCCTGGCGTCGAGACAGCGGCGGCCGATGGTGCCTGTGCGACCGGATCGCCCTGCCGCCGCGACGTACCTACGAACGAAATACGCAGTGAGAGCGAGGAATAGGTGATGAGCGCTGTTATGGCGACGACAAGAATCAGCGAGGTCGATGGAGATCGGGCCGAATGGTCGATTCACGACTCTGTGGTGCACGTGCAGGCGGTTCGGCTGGCCGACGGCACCGAAACCGCATTCGAGCCGCCGTTAGAACTGGGCCAGGCGCTCACGGAGATGCCTCGGAAGCTCTGGGACGAAGTTCTTTTCCGATACGGCATGGTCCGGCGCAGCACCGCTCAGGACTTGACGGAGGTTCCGTCATGATCGCGCCCCGAGATCCCGGCAAACAACTACCCCTGCTGATCAATCCGAACGATCCGCCACGCGAGATCGACGTTCAGGAGATGCGAGCGGTGCTCGAAACGCTGCTCGAAGGGCTCCGGCAATGGGACGGGACCACACCGGCCGCCGACGCCGGGGACGGGGAGCAGCAGGACATCCGGGCCCTGATGGACGAGTCAATGGCGGCGTTCGCGGAGATGGGCATCCAGGTCCAATTCCAGGCTCCTCGCTGACCTCAATGCCGATCCAGCCATAACCCGACCGATACGCGGCAGCATCGCGATTACGCGGCCGCAAACCACCTCAATTGAGTCACAGCCAGCATGAGCAAATCCCGTCGGCCGTCTCGGTAGACACGATGCCGCCACATGCCTGGATGACTCCCAGAGATCCGGCGTTGTCGGACCGACAGGTGAGCAGTGCGGGCCGGATTCCGAGATCGGCTGCAATACACAATGTTTGGCGGAGTATCGCTGTTCCGTACCCGAGACGGCGATACCGGGGAGCGACAACGTAGCCGATGTGTCCACCCCACCGGGCCAGTTTCTCGGTCAGGTGGTGGCGGATGTCGCTGCTGCCGACCAGCACGCCGCCGATATCGGCGACCAGGAAGGAGTAGGGCACCGCGCTCGGCGGCAGGCCGATGCCGGCCCGCGCGTTGTCCTGGATGTCCAGGTATTCCGGCCAGGAGATACCGGGCTGGTAGTCCTTGGCGAAGACGGTTCCCTCCTGGGTGAGTGCGGAGCGTAGCGCGAGAAAGGCTTCTTCGTCGCCGGGCTCTAGCGGCCGCACGGTGAGGCAGTCAGCCTTGATCACTTGGGCACCATCCTTTGTGCGGGCCTCGTTGGGTTCGTGGAAGGAACTCCGACGACTGGCCGGGCCCTGAAGGCGAGGGCCTGGCCAGTCTGTCGGTTCGTCTATTCGGCGCGGTGGAAATTCCATGCGTCGCTTACGATGTCGGCGAGTTCGGGCCGTTGTGGCTTCCAGCCGAGTACTCGGTGAGCCTTCTCGCTGGAAGCGATGCAGATCGCTGGGTCACCGGGTCGCCGGTCGCCGAGTTGGACCGGGAAGTCTCGACCGGTCACCTCCCGCACGGCGTCGAGCACCTGGCGGTTGGTGTGCCCCTGCCCGTTGCCCAGGTTGATGATCTCGTGACGGCCCGGCTCGATGGCGTCGAGCGCGAGCAGATGCGCGCTGGCGAGGTCGCTGACGTGGATGTAGTCCCGGATACACGTTCCATCGATGGTCGGGTAGTCGGTGCCGTACAGCGTGAACGAATCCCGTTGTCCGAGTGCGGCTTGCAGCAGGATCGGGATGAGGTGGGTTTCGGGGTCGTGCCGTTCGCCGAGCCAGCGCCCGCCAGCTGCCCGGACTGCGCCGCTGGCGTTGAAGTAGCGCAGGCTCGCGGCGGCGAGCGGGCCTGCGCCGCATTCGCCGCTGATCATCAGGTCTATGGCGAGCTTGGTGGCCGCGTACGGGTTTTTGGGGCTGACCGTCGCGTCCTCATCGAACGCGGTGGTGCCGTCTCCGGTGTACATCGAACCGGTGCTCGAGAAGATCAGCCGCGGAACGTGGGCGGCGCGGATCGCGCGCAGCAACGCCAAGGACCCTTCGATGTTCTGGTGCCAGTACTTCTCGGGGTTGCGGACCGATTCGGCTACTTCGATCTTCGCCGCGAAGTGGAGAACACCGTCGAATCCGGCACCTGCGGTGAGGATTTCGGCGCTGTCGTGGACCGATGCGCGGTGCAGGACAACGCCGTCGGGGACGTTCTCGGCGAAGCCTGTTGACAGGTCATCGAGTACTTCGACCTCGTGGCCGGCCTCAACGAGCTGGTGGGTCACGACGGACCCGATATATCCGGCACCGCCGGTGACGAGCAGCTTCACGGGTTGTCCTCCACAGGGGTCGTCAGATGGTGGCCGTGGCCAGAATGTAGCCCTTGGGGTCGCGGAACTGCTGTCCGGGCCGGGTGGCGAACCAGTCGGTGATGTCGGCGGCGACGGCGGCGGCGATCTCGTCGCGGGCGGGGTGGTCTTCGGTGATGCCGCAGAACGCGAACAGCGAGGTAGCGAACCTGATCAGTGGCGTGGGCTCGGTGAACACCAATGCGTTGTCGAAGCGGGCGATATCGACCGCACCAAACACCCTGGTCATGATGTCGGGCAGGGTTGTCGAGTTGACCGTATTCACCAACTCCGGTGCCGGTTCTATCCCGTGCTCGCGGGCCCGGTGTTCGATGATCTCGCGAATGTGGGCGGCGGTGCCGGGATGGTTCACCGTGACCGCGACGCGACCGCCGGGCCGGGTGATCCGCGCGAACTCGGTCAGGGCCGCGTGCGGGTCGGGTAGGTGGTAGAGCATGTGGCGGGCGGTGACGATATCGAACGTGTCGGCCAGGAACGGCAGTGCGGCTGCGTCGCACCGGTAGGCATCTACTCCGGTGATGGCGGCGGCCGCCGCAACCATGGTCGGGGAGTTGTCGGCCCCGACGATCCGTCCGGCGTGCCCGGAGGTGGCGAGATGGGCGAGGAACCTGCCGTCGCCGCAACCTATATCGGCAATGTCCTCGGCGCCGGTGAGCGCGAGGGCTCCCAGGACCGTGGCGACCGGATTATCGGGGTAGAGGCTGTGATCGCGGTGGGTGGCAAGGCGGATCTGCAACGGGGTGAGCGTGGAATATTCGCTGGTCACTGTCGGTGCGGCGGTCATGATCGGATGTCCTCCTGGGGGACGGGCTCGTGGTGGTGCAGATTCCCGGCGGCCATGACCAGTATCGGCCTGGTCAGCGCGGTGAGGTCGCGGGTCGGATCTCCGGACACGGCGATCAGGTCGGCGGCCCGCCCGCGCGCGAGCGTACCGATCTCCTCGGCCAGGCCGAGCGCGTCAGCGGCGGCGCGGCCGCACAGCTCGACCACCTCGCCAGCGCTGAGTCCGAGGTCGGTGTAGGCGGGCAAGGACTGCGGGAAACGGTCATGGCGGCTGTGCGGGATGCCGGAATCGGTGCCGGGAATCAGGGTGACCCCGGCGGCGAGCATGACCGACAGGTGTTCGCGGCGCACAGCCCACGGCAGGCGGCCGACGGCGTTGCGGGCGTGTTCGTTGATGGTGGGGCACACCGTGATCCCGGCAGCGGCGATCTCCACAACCAAGCCGCGATCGAAGTCGAACCCGTCCTCGCTCATCCAGGTGCAATGCTCGATCGAGTCGACTCCCGCCCGCACAGCTTGCCGGATGCCGGCGGTGCCGTGCGCGTGCGCGGCGACGCGCAGACCGTATTCACGGGCCGCAGTGACGATCGCGGCGAGCTGGCCGCCGGTGAACTGCGTTGTGTAGGGCGATGTGTGCCCGCTGGTGGTGAATCCGCCGGTGACCATTGCTTTGATCCATCGGGCACCGGCGGCCGCCGTAGTGGTGATGCGGCCGCTGATGTCGGCGGTGGTGGTGACGGCTCCTCCGAGGTGGTGGCAATGCCCGTCGGGCACGGTCAGCGGGACACCGGCCGCGGTGACCCTCAGACCCGGCGGGGCGGGAACGTGCGGGCCTGGTCCGCCGAGGTCGCGGACGGTGGTGACCCCTGATCGCAGGATCGACGCGGCGATGTCGCGTTCGCGGGCGAGATCGGGGGACTCGGCCAGGGACAGATGGACGTGGCTGTCGATCATTCCCGGCAGCAACGTGCTGTCGGGAACGTCGATTCGGTCGGCGGCATTCCATCGGGCCGGGAGGTCACCGACTGGTCCGGTCCACACGATTCGATCGCCATCGACGGCGACGGCACCGGACCGGATCGGCGCGCCCGCTCCGGTGAGAACCCGGTCGGCGGTGAGGACGATCATGGGCGACCTGCCGTCTCGGTCGGGCGGTAGCGGTCGGCGTCGGCGAACACTTCCAGCACCAGCGTGTTCGCGGCGACGGTGGCCGCGTGCGGTTGCTGGTCGGCGAGGGTGAACATCTCACCGGCCGCCAGGGTGCGGGTCGTGTCGGTGTCGGTCCGCAGTTCGATATGCCCCGCGACGACGATTCCGATTTGCGGGCCGTGTTGGTGGGTGGGCACGACCGTTTCGGCGCGGAATTGCCAGAACACGAGCTGTCCGTGGTCACCGGCCAGTAGATATCCCTGGGCGGGAAAGGTCGGCGTGATCTGGGGAAGCTGGGTGATCCAGTCGGGCCATTCGTTCATTGGGACGCTCCGTTGTTCGGCGTGGGTCCGGTGTAGTCGGCGACAGGGTTCGCGCCGAAGTTGTGTGGTCCGAGCCACCCGTAGTAGTCACGGCGCAGCTCGCGCAGTAGCTCGGCGATCACCTGGGCGGGCCGAGCACCGGGGCCGCTGGCGTCGGCCGGGGAGATGCGGGTGAGCCGGTACAACGCATCGGCGGCCGTGGGCACGGTGTCGGGGTTGATCCGGCTCGCGATGACGTGCAGTGCGGTCGCGGCGTGGCGGCGTAGCCCGGCCGGGCCGTAGCGGTGCACCGTGGCGGCCATGATGGCGTGCTGGAATCCGTCCAGCAGATGCGCGCCAACCGGCAGAGCGTGTAGGGCGGCGATCAGTTCCCATTGCCCGCCGGTCGCCCCGAACAGCCGGGTGGCGGCCGCGATGGTGAGCTGATAGACCTGCGCCGCTGCCAGCGGGGACGGGGCGTTGTGTTCGCGGGCCTGGACCAGTGCCGAGATGACGACCGGGTTCAGCAGAGCGTTCGCGGCGGGGTCGTCGGGCAGGTCGCTGTATCGGCGCGGGCTGGTGCCGGTGGTGTTGGCGCGCAACGCTTCCAACGCCGTTTTGAGTCGCCACGGTGATGCCTCCGGTGGGCTGTCGGGGCAGTAGATCGTGGCCAGCTGATGCACCAATCCTTCCAGCCCTTCCCGCGCCCCGACCGCGACCGAGGGCCCGGCCGCGGCCGGGCCGGCAAGTGGCGTCGCGCTGGCGCAGCTCAGATCGCATCCGAATCGTCCGGCGACTCGTGGTAGATGGTCGCGTTCCACCGTGAACGCTGTGGTGTCGATTTCGGGGTGGGATTCCCGCAGCGCAGCAACGAGTTTCGCGACGCGATCGGCGGCGGCCGCCGCGTCGTCGGGGATGACGACCAGATCCACGTCCGAGCCCAATACCCAGCGGTCCCCGGCGCGGCGGACGCTCGGTTCTCCGCGCGCCAGCGATCCGGATACCGCCACCGTCGTGTCCTCGCCCAGCAGCATCGCGGCATAGTCGGCGACGGTCGCGGTGTAGTCGGCGAGCTGGGCGGCGACCTGTCGGCGGGGTGCGTCGGAAACCGTCGAGCTGTGGGTGAACCATTCCCGCGCGGCGTGTTTCGGCACGGTCATGGGTTGCTCACCTCGATCACTGCCGACATTTCCGCCTGGGCGTGCCCGGCCGCGACGCTGCGGGCGAATCGGTCGGCGGCGGCCGCCGTGGCGGGGGGTACCCGGTCGGCGAGCGCCGCCAGCAGGTACCGCAGGTCTTTCGCGATCACTGCGCATGAGCAGTCGGTCAACGTGTGGTCTCGGGCGCGCATCGCGGCCCCGTACCGGGATGCCGCTGGCGCGGCCCACCCGCGCCGCGACCACACTTCGGTCAGCTGCTCGACATCCAGGCCCGCGCCGTCGGCGGCGGCGAGGGCTTCGGCCAGGCCGGTCAGGATCACCGCTGCTACGCCGTTGTTGAGGAGTTTGGTCAGGGCCGCGGCGGCCGGGCCGCCGCCTATCCGGACGATCTCGCCACATACCGCCTGGAGAACCGGGGCGGCGGCGCTCAGCGCAGTGTCGGTTCCGGCGGCGAAGGTCACAAGGCTGCCGTCAGCGGCGGCCGCCCGGCTGCCGGTCACCGGCGCAACCACCGGCAACGCGCCTACCGCCGTCGCCGCGTCGGACCATTCGCGGGCGTAGTCCGGAGACAGCGTGGACGATTCGATCACCACCGCGCCGTCCGCGCCCGCCATCGCTCCGGCCGGGCCGAACCAGACGGCGCGGCTGGCGTCGTCGTCGTGGACCAGGCTCCACACGGTTGCCGCGCCGATCGCGGCACCTGCGGCCGTGGCGCACACGACGGCGGGCCCGTGGATTCGGCTCGGGGTGCGGTTGTAGCGGCGTAGCCGGAACTCGTTGCCGCGCAGGGTATCGGCGATGGTGCTGGCCATGATCCCGGCACCGAGCACGGCCACCACCTGATCGTCACGGCGCATCGCTGATCCCCTGCCCGTACAGCAGCCACACCATCGTCGGTGCCCACTGCGCCGCAACCCGTAGGTGCGGGTAGCGGGCGACCACATCAACCGATGCGATCGCCGCATCGACCTGCCCGGAGGCGGCGGCCGCCGCCGCGAGGGGTTTGGCATCGACGGTGACCAGCCGCGCGGCGGGCGCGTGCTGGGTCGCGAACACCCGCGTCGCCGGATGGGTCGCCACCGTTTCCGGTGGACGGGTCAGGTCGTCGCGCACGGCCAGGCACATGGGTTTGGTCGGGCTTTCCCAGCAGCGCAGCAACCGCAGAATCCCGTCGTGGCGGAAGTGCTGATCAACCCACGAATCGACCGCGCGGCCGTCGGTGTCCAAGCGCAGATATCCGGCCGCGACCAAGGCCAACACCTGGGGATCGGCGGCGGCGGCGGTCATCGCGGCCGCGAACGAGTCGACCAACCAGGGTGAGGCGCAATGCCGGGCTGCTTCGGCGTCGGCATCGGTGCCGGCGGGCCCGAGGGTCACGATCGGCTGGTGCACCTGGAAGTCGGCCGGGCCGTGCTCGAGCACGGCGATCGCCTCCTGCGGGCAGCAGGCCGCGGCTGACCGTGCGGACGCGATCGGCAGCGTGGTGCCCGGCGTCGGCTCGGCCACGGTGCCGGTGAGGGTGAGGTGCCCGGCGGCGATCGGCAGACATACCCCGGTCCCTGCGCAGCGGCGGGCGTCGATGATCAACGTGGCGTCCATGCCACCTCCAACCTCTCAAGGGCCCGGTTCACCCGGCCGTGTCGCCATACGACGCCGTTCTCGGCGTCGCCCAAGTGCAAGGCGGGGAACCGAGATACCAACTGCGTCAATGCGATCCGAGCTTCCATGCGGGCGAGGCTCGCACCGATGCAGAAGTGGGTGCCGTGCCCGAATGCCAGGTGCCGGGCCCGGCCGTCCCGATCGAGAACCAGTTCGTCTGGACGGTCGAACACCGCCGGATCTCGCCCGGCGGCGATGGTGGCCGGAACTACCGCGTCCCCGGCCCGCACCAACACCGGCCCCAGCTGCACATCGGTGGTCGCCACACGGGTGAATCCGCCGCTGATCCCGACCGGCACCATCCGCAACAGTTCTTCCACTGCGACCGGAATCGCGCCGGGGTTGTCGGCGAGCAGCTGGTATCGGGCCCGGTCGCGCAGCAGCGTCAGGACCGCGCTGGACAGGAAGATCGTCGGCGATCCGCGGCCGCCGATCAGGCACGCGATGACCAGGTTCACCACCTCGTCGTCGGTCTCGGCGGATTCACCGAGCATCGCGAACACCCCGGTCGGGTTCGTGGCCGCCATTTCCCGCGTCAGCTCCTCGCACTCGGCGCGGGCCTCGGCAAGGGCCTCGGCGGTCGCGTCGCGGTCGGTCAGGGCGTCACCGAGGGTGAACACCTGCTCCCGGAACCGGTCGGGCACCCCGAACAGGTCGCAGACCACCGCTGCGGCGAAGGGCTGGATGTAGGCCGAGATCAGCTCGACCGGCCCGCCGGCCGCCTCCATGCGCGTCGCCAGCTTCTCGGCTGCGGCCGCCACGGTCGGTTCGAGGGCGGCGACCTGGCGGGGCGCGAACATGGCGGCGATTCGCATCCGCAACCTGGTGTGCCGGGGCGGGTCGTTGGCCAGGATCGCCGCTGGCGGGAGGAGTTCCAGCGTCAGCCGCGCCACATGCTCGCGGTTGGCGTGCTCGCGGGAGAACCGGGGATCGGCGAGAACCATCCGCACCAGGTCGTGACCGGTGACCAGCCACGCCCGTAGGCCGGAGGTGAACACCACTGGCGAGATCGGACCGTGGGACCAGTATTCGGGTTCCAGCTCCGAAGTGTGCGGGTTGCCGTTCCCGAAGGGATAGAGGCGGCGCGGACAGTGCGCCACCGGGTCGTCCAGAGTCATCGGCATTCCTTCGTGCACCGTGGAAATCAAGGCGCAGCAACGGAGTTCGCGCCAATTGCAAGCCTTGACAAATGTGCGCGATCCCATGTTGGACCGCTATCACAAAGGTAAGGTGACCAGGCGAAAGGTTGAACTGACCCGCAGTACGAGTAACGCCGAACACCGATCCGGCCCCGCTGAGGAAACCATGCGCGCATCGCACGAAACCCTGCCTCCCGGTCAGGGTTTCGGCTCGATCTCCGGCTACGTGCTCAAGCTGCTGCGTGAGGCAGCCGACCTCACCCAATCCCGGCTCGCTGAACTCCTCCGAGTCGATACCACCACCGTGTCGGGGTGGGAATCCGGGCGCCGGTCCCTGGCCTCGGTACGGGCAGGAGACCTCGCCCGGCTGCGGGCCTTGCTCACCCGCCACGGTGCCCCGCCCGACGCCGTGGCACTGCTGGCGGCCGCGATGGATGCTGACCTGATTGTCGGCGACATTCTCACCGCCACCGACAGCCACGATCTCGCCGCGCATCCCCTCGCGTCAGGAGTACATCAGCGCACCCTCGCCAGCCTGATCACGTGGCCGATCAACGGCATTGCGCCGCCGCCGCTCGCCGGGCTGGCCGCGCGGCGCGGCCGCGGGCCCCGCCCGAATGCCCCGCAAATCAGTGCCGAACTGCGGCGCGACTTCTTCGATCGGCTCCGCGCCACCGCCGACCGCGCCCACCGGCCCGCCGATATCCTGCTGCGCCGCCAGGCCACCTACCTACTCGGGTTCGATCAACACCCGGACTCCGAAACCTGGATCACCGGCCAAGCTATGCGCCGCCTGCACACCTCACCGCACGACGCCGCGCCGGCCCGACTCGCTGTGCGATCCGCGGCGATCACCCTGGCCAGCCACGGCGACCCGGACCCGTTACGCCACTACGTTTCCCAGCTCGCCGACGATCACTCCCAGCAGCTCACGAACCTGCTGTACTGGGCATACTGGGTCGGCGAGATCGGGAACGTGACCTACCCCGACGACACCACGATGGTCGCCATCGACCCACACAGCTGGACCGGCCGAACCCTGCTGCTACACCTCACCCGGCAGATAGAGCCCGGAACAGATCACATCGACCTCTACATCCGAACACTCGCCGACCTGATATCGAGCCACCCGCACCTGCTCGACGAACCGGTGCTACGCACCCGCACCATGGCCGCAGTCGACCTCATCGACGGTGATCCCGCATTGACCATCCCGGCCCGCCGAACCCTCGATAACGTGGGCTACGCAGTACGCCTCCGACGATGACGCGACGAAGGAACCCAACATGGACGCCAATCAGCAGCTCGACAACGACACTGCCCGCGAGATCGCGGCGTTCGCCTTCGAGCTGGGTGTACTCAAACGCGAAACCCGCAAGGGATGGCTGGATGCGTGCGTGCCCAACCCTGAATCTGTCGCCGAACATACCTGCCGCACAGCGCAACTCGCGGCGCTGATCGCCGCATACGAAGGGGGCGACCCTGCCCGCGCCGCGCACCTGGCCCTGTGGCACGACAGCCAGGAAACACGGCTTCGCGATCTCAACCAGGTCGCGAAGCCTTTCCTCGGCGACCCCGACCATGAAGCCGTCACCGGCACTCAAACCTCCGGGCTGCCCGACCTGTTGCAGGTACTCGTTCGAGACACCGTTGCAGAGTTCGAAGCGCAGGCCACTGTGGAAGCTGTCTGCGCCCGCGACGCTGACCGCCTCGAGTGCCTGATTCAGGCCCTCGAATACCAAGCCGCTGGCAATACCCTGATGAGCGAATGGATCACCGGGTCCAAGGACCGCCTGAAAACCACCACCGCCAACGTCATCGCCGAAGCAGCGATGACGACCCCGGTTCTGAAGTGGCGTACCACGAGGGGCTAGCCCGACTCTGCCACTCATTCCTTGGATGAGATTCCTTCGATGAGACATCGACCGGGCGAAGCGTACGATGATTGCGAGGTCAGCTATCCCCCCAGCTGACCGGCAGCGGGCTGCGGATACGCGCTCGCGCAAGCCGATGCCGCCCGACCGCCCCCCTGGTCTGGCGGCATCGCCCATTTTGATCCTGATCGTTGGTTCCCGCTCGCATCCGCTGAAGGCAGATATCCCGTTGACGGCTGGCCTAGATTCGAGTCATGACCTGGGAAATCCGGCGCATCCGGGCCGGTGACGGGGAGCAGTTGCGCGCGGTCCGGCTGGCCGCCCTGCGCGAGTGCCCGACCGCCTTCGGGGAAACCGCCGACCAGGCCGCGGCGCTCCATCCGGCGGACTGGGAAGCACGTATCGCGCGCAGCTGCGTGCCCGGCCGCCAGGTGCTCGCCGTGGCCACCGACCGTAACCGGGGCGAGTTCGTGGGGATGCTGGGCGGCTTCATCGACGCGGAGCGCGACCGGCCCGAGCTGCTGGTACCGGTGCCCGACGGGGCCCGGTGGGCGATGGTTTGGGGTGCCTACGTGCGGCCCCGTGCGCGCGGCGGGGGCCTGGCTGATCAGCTGCTTGCGGCCGTGCATCGCTGGGCCGCCGATGAGGCGCGAGTCGAGTGGATCGGCCTCGATGTCGTGGAGACCAATACCCGCGCCGTGGCGTTCTACCGGCGCAACGGCTACGCCAGCACGGCGCTGCGGCGGCCCTACACGCTCGACCCCGCGCTGACGGAAATCGTGATGGTGCGGCCGCTGCGGCGCGATCCGGAGTCGGCGCAATCGAGCGCGCTTCTCGCCGATCGGTGACACCATCGACGGGTGATCGACCACGGACACAACGGATTCGAGATCCCGCCCGGCCCTTTGGCCGGCTGGGGCGCGGACACCGCTCTACTCGGCCAGCTCGTTGGCGCGGCCTTCGATGAGTGCCCCTCGTGCCCGGAGGCGCTGTTGGCGCTGGTCGGCGAGAGCGCGCCGACCACGGCGCAGCTCGTAGAGCGGGCCTGTGCCGCCGTGATCGACACCTTGGGCGGCATTCCGGTGGACTTGGCCGATGTCGCCAACGTCGATAGCCCCGTTCCGATCGGGTTCCGCCGGTTGGCGCTCACCGTGGCCGAACGTGGCGGACCGGCGGAACTGGCCGCGCAGAGTGAAGGGCTTTCGGTCGCGGACCGGCACGCGGCCGCCCGCACCGCGACCGCTGTGTTCGTCAGCGAGATCCGGGCGGGTAATCAGCAGCTACGCCGGGTCTAGTCGTCGCCGATCAGTCCAGCGGTCCCGAACATCTGGAACAGATTCACATCGGCGGCCAGCCGGTCACGCTCCTGCCGCCAACGCACCGCGTCCACGGTCTCGCGCCCGTACTGGGTCAGCAGGTCGTCTACCAGCGCGCTCGCGGTGGGCTGGTCGCCGCCGTGGTGGGCGTCCTGCGCCTTGCGCAACTGGTCCAGAATGGCGCGCTCGGTGGCGGGCTCGATATCGCTCACGTCCCGATCCTGCCGGATCTGCGCTCTGACCGGGTACCCATGGCCGATCGCTTGCCCATATGGGCACTAGTGGCTATATGGGTAACCAGTCACAATCCGATGCCCTTGGTTGCGTTGTCGGCCCACCGGTCCACGATGCGCAGGTACTTGTACAGCTCGGCGCTGGTCGGGTTCCAACCGCCTTGGTCTGCAATGGTTTTCACGTCGTGGCCTGCCTTGCGCGCCTCGGTCGCCAGACCGGCGCGCAAGCTGTGACCGGTGCGGTAAGGAACTCCGGCGGCCGCCGCCGCGCGGGTGACGGCCTCGCCACATGCCCGCGGTGACATCCGCGCCCCGCTGAGGTTGCCGTGTCGGTCGATTGGCCGGAACAGCGGCCCGACCGAAAGGCCGGCGGCCTCGGTCCAGGTCCGTACGGCCCGGACCGGGCACGTTCCGGGGTTGGTGCCTCGGTCTACGGCGGCCTCGCGGGCTCCGGTCTTGCCGTATCGGATGGTGACGGCCAGGCCCTCGTCATGCTCGACCACATCGGTTACGTCCAGGGCGGCCAGATTCGACCGGCGCGCGGCGATGGCGAATCCGAGCAGCACGATTGCGCGGTCTCGGTGCCCGGCCAGGTTCGGCGGCAGCGCCGCGCAGATCCGGCGCAGGTCCGGCACGGTCGCGGCCGGTGCTTGCCCGCGTCCGCGCGGGGTGTTCGCCTCGGCGAGCTGGCGGCGGTAGTTCGTGAGGGTCTGGCGTGCGGCGCTGATGGTCTGCTTCGGCACCTCGATGCCGTGCAGCTGGCGCAAGGTCATGATGACGCCGTAGAGGCGGCGCTCTGCGGTGGCCGGGGCCAGCTCGTTGCGCTCGTGCCAGGCCATGAACGCCACGAACACGCCCATGTTCGTGATGGTCGGCGGCACCGGTGCGCCGTGCGGATCTTGCTCGGCGAGAGTCGAATTCAGATCCTCGAGGAATCGCAGCCACGCGCGCCAGTCGGCGCGGTACGCCTCCTCGGTGTTCCGGATCGGGCGGGCGTACTCGGCGGCCGCCGAGTCCAGCACGGCCAGCCGATCCACCAGCGTGGGATCTGCCAGCCCGCGCGCCTCGGCCGGAACGATATCGGTCACCGGCGGATCATAGGCAGGGGCACCGACGAAAACCGGTGCGCCGGTCCAGGGTGCCGGCTGCGCACCTACAGGTCCAGGGACCATTCCGGCGGCCACGGCGACAGGAAGATATACGCATCGTCGTTGTGGTACGCCCAGTTCTCGGCGCATTCGGCGCACACGGTGAACGTGTGCTCGCAGTGTCCAGGCGCGGCGATGGGCAATTCAGTGGTCTGCGGTTCGAGCTGGACCCATTCGCCCGATCCGGCCGGGAGGTATTCGCCACGGTCGCACAGCACGGTCAGGGTTCGCGGTGCGAAGCAGTCCCCCGCGATCGTGTCCAGCTGCCCGTTCGGCCACTGGACCAGGTACAGCCCTTCGCCCTGGGTAGACAGCACATCTGCAATCCGGCCGTATGACGGGCGGCCGGGCGCGCTGACTTGCGTCCCGATGTCGTGATCGTTGTTGTTGCGCACGGCAACCCCCTCCCTGGTCTGTCGATTGTGACCGGCGTTCGCCTTCGCGCAACCCCTTCGCGCCGCTGCGCGCCGGCCCTGCGGGCGGGTTGCGCTCCGGCGCCCTGCGCCGGTGCAATCTCGTTCGTCAGGGCGGGAAGGAAACGGTCAGAACGCGGAGAGCACCGAAAACCGTTGTGTCCGAACTCAGTCGCGCGGGGCGTGCTCTAGATCGCGGATCGCGGCTGCGGCGGCGTGTTCACCATCGCGCTCGAACTCCTTGGCGGCGCGGTTGACCCATCGGCGGCCTGACCAGGACAATTCGCCGCTGTCGTTGTACAGCTGCGATTTCCTCAAGTGCTTGCTGGCGTTCTCGCGGGTCGTCCCGGCGTTCCGCCAGCGTGGCAGGCTCAATGCCTCGTTCCAGATCGCATCCAGCGCGGTTTCGGCGTCGGGGAACGCGGGGCGCGGGCGGAACGGCCGGTGCATGAGGGACGCGACCAGTGGGGGCACTGTCGTTATGTGCCCGTCCTCGGCCATACCGGTGGCGAGCAGGGCATTGGAGAGCTTGCGCTCATCGCGCCGCCGACGTACGAATTCCCAGGGCCACTCCATAGCCGACCACCGTACGGGAGCCCTCCGACGCTCCCGTGTTGTCTCGTCGGCGGGCTCGGTCATCGTTGCTCCGATTGCCACGGGTCGATGGTGGGCACTCCGGCGGCCTCGAACGGCGAGGTGTCGCGGGTGGCGACGGTGAAGCCTGCGGCGGCCGCCGTGGCGGCGATCATGCCGTCCGCGGTGGCGACGGCGAGCCCTGCGGCGCGGGCGGCGGCGCGCAGGCGCGCGTATTCGGTGGTGGCGGCCAGGTCATAGGAGAGGATGCGGCCGGAGAACGCGGGCAGGGTGCGGTCTTCGAGCCATGCGGCGTATTCGTCGCGGCGTCGGCCGGCGGGCATGGCCGCGATCCCGTAGCGGAGTTCGCCGACGGTGACGGTGGTCAGGTAGAGGGTTTCGGCGCTCTGTGCGTCGAACCATGCCGCTACCCGCAGGTCGGGGTTCTTGGCGAACGGTTCGCTGATGACGTTGGTGTCCAGGATGATCACCGGCCGAACTCCAGCGGTTCGGACGGGGTGCGGTCGCGGCCGAAGTAGGTTTCGCGTTCGTCGTCGGTGAGCCGGTTCTCTTCGCTGATGCCCGCGAACAGGAGGCTGCCGAGTTTGATCCGCTCGGCCGGTTGTACGGCGTCGCTGAGGATGGCGCGCATCTCGGCTTCGATGCTGCGTTCGTTCCCGGCCGCGCGCTGGCGGATGGCGCGGTGCACTTCGTCGGACAGATTTCGGATCGTCACGTTCTTCATGCGATATCATCTCCTTTCTATGCGCTATCACTGGTTCCAGGTCAGCGCGATTTGCCATCGTTGATGGCAACATCAGTATACGCGCTATCACTCCCCCGTTCTGACCTCCTACAAGGACGCTTATAGGCGGTCAGCCATATGGGCTATATGGGTTATATGGGTTATATGGGTTATATGGGTTATATGGGTTATCGAGGGGAGCGAAAAGTCGGGTAGAACGGCGCGGCCGCGTCGGGTGCGGTGGTGGGCGACGGGGTACCGGTGCCGGCGTGATCGCTCTCGCTGAACATCGGTTCCGCCGGATCGTCACCGCTTGCGCGCGCGGTGGTCGGCGGGCCTGGCTCCGCGGCCGCCGTCCTGCTCGCTTCCCGCAGGATCTCGACAACCCGATTCGCGTCGTCGGTCTCATGGATCTCGGCGGGAAGGTCGGCGAGCCAACGAACCTCGCGCAGCAGGCCCAGCACACGTTGATATGAGATCCCCGTGTTCCGGCGAAGCTGCTTCGCCAGTTTCTCGTACCTACCGTTGGCCATGGTCCAGAGACTAGGTGACTCGATTCCGCGTCGGGCCTGCTCTACCGATGGCGGGCGGATCTCATCCGGGCCCGGATTGTCGGTCGGTTGTGTCACTCTCGAGACGACGCACCCCGGCCGGAGGAGAGAACGCGCATGGCCGCACCCGATGAAGAACCGACCGTGCGCCTGGTCGTGCACTGCCGCCGCTGCGGCGGGTGGTTGCTGTCGGCGGCCTCGGTGAGCGCGGGTATCGGGCCGACGTGCGCGGTGCGCGAACGTGCCGAGCAGCGCGCGGCCGCCGTGCGGCCGCTGACGTTGTTCGAGGTCGCGGCCTGATTTCCTCGGCGCAACCACGCACCCGGAACGGGACGGGCCCCGGAGGTACATCCTCCGGGGCCCGGCCAGCTGCCGCCTGGTGGTCACTCCATGGTCATCGCGGTCAGCCAGTCGTCGGCGGGCATTCCGCCTATGACCAGCTCGCCGAGTAGTTCGCTACCGGGGTCGGTCTCGACGGTGATATCTGCGGGCCTGAGTGCGATGCCCGCGGCGGCGGCCCGGTCGATGAGATTGCGAATGTCCTGTTCGGGTGCCATGGTTCCTCAATTCTGTTTCTGCACAGTGGTTCTCTGTGATTTCTGTTGTCGTAGCGGCGGCGGTAGGGCTGGGTTCCGTTCGCGGCGCTGGGGCGGGACCACAGCGGCGCGGCCGCGCCCAGCGCGGCCGCGCCCCGCTCAATTTCCGCGCGGTGGCCGGCGGGGTGAGTAGGCCGGGCCCGGACAGGGTCCAACTGTCCGGGCCTCCGCTCTACCTCGGGTTTCAGTTCACCCGGTCCGCGTCGGTCCATCCGCCCGGCGGCGGGCTGAACATCTGCTCGAACCGCGAACGCCGGGGCGGCAGTCCGGCGGCCTTGCGGCGGGCGCGGGTCGCGGCAGCCCGCTTCGATCGTGCCGAACGGGCGGCGGCCGCCGCGCGGGCCCCGAGTTCGGCTTTGATCGCGCGGTGCCGCTCGGTGAGCGTCGGCGAACCGGTCTCGCGGCGGGCCTGGTCAAGCTCGGCATCCTCGGCGCGCAGTGCCTCGACGGTCATCGCGCGAGGTAGGGGCAACGACGGCGCGGCCGGAGCTGGCCGGGCGGCCGGGCTCTCGGCGGCGGGTGCCGGTTCGGTGCCGGGCACCGTGCCGCCCTGGGCGCGGATTTGGGATTCAAGGCGGCGCAATTGTTCGCTGTATTTGGCGGCGCGGCGAATTGCGGCGTCGGTGCGCTGTTTGCCCTGCTTCCCCCGGCCGCCGGTGGGCCGCTGGAAATTGGCGATAGCTGCGGCGGCGGTGCGCTCGTATTCGGCGAGTAGGTGGCTGAGTTGTTCGTTTCCGGTGGTGTTCATGTGGTTTCGCTCCTGGGTCTCGCGGCCGGGCCCGGCCGTCTGTCGTTCTCTCGCGGGGTGATTCCCTGGACCGGCTCCAACGGTCCAGGGAATCACCGGGGCTAGTCGTCGTACCGGCCGCCGCACCTCGAGCACGGTTCGGTGTGAACCAACCACGAACCGGGGGTCTTCTTCATGCGCCGCTTTCGCGCTCCATCGAGGTAGAACACGAATTTCGCGGACTCACCGAGCAACACTCCTTGCGGGAGGCACGGACCGGCGGCCGACGACTTGCGTACAACCTGCTCGGGTCGGCCTGCCTCGATGAACAGAGCGGCGGCGGCTCCGGCCTTCGTCTTGGCGTCCTCGAAATCGGCGGCGTGACCGGAGTCGATTCCGCTCGGGTTCCATTCGTGCAGGCCGATGCTGAATTGTCCGCAGTCATCGAACATGCGGACTCGCATGTAAACGCCGTCGTGCTGGGCCCGGTATTCCTGGGCCCCGTATTCGTCAACGTCGCCGTACTTTTTCCAGGTGGTGTTGTTCATTGCGGTTGTCCTCCTCGTTGTTGGGTGATTAGCGGTTGTCGGTTTCGGTACCGAAAGCGCGGTGGCAGGGGCCGCACAGTCGTTCGGCGTTCTTGATGGGGCCGTAGTAGTCGCATCCCTGGCACCGGGTGTGCCACCGATACCGGCAGTTGTCGGGAATTACGCCGTGGATGTCCTCGTATTCGCCTTCGCTGCGGCAGTTCGCGCACGCGCATTCGCCGGTGTCGTAGGTGGTCGGGCCGTCGATATCCTCGATAAAGCTCACGGTCTGGTTGTTAAACGGCACTTCGGCTCCTGACTCTCGCGGCCGGGTGGCCCCGACCATTTTCTTTGCCCTTCTGGCATGGAGAGTTGGACCGGCAGGAGGCCGCCGGAGTGCAAGCCCTGATCCGGAAAGTTTTTCCCTGGGAGCGCAGCGACCGTTTTTTGGGAAAAAGTTTTTGGAGCCCGAAGGGCCGGAGCGAAGCGGAGTCAGGGCTTGCGCGGAGGTGGACGCCGGTCAAAATCGGAAGGCCAGAAGGGAAAAGAAATAGCTCTTTTCAGTCCGGCCGCCAGGCCGGTTCCTCAGCCGGTCGCCCTTGCGGCGGCCCGATCCCCGAAGGGGTCGCACACCCCGTGCGAGCCTGCGACGTTCGGCCGGAACCGAGCCACCTTCAACGCGCATGGGCTGGGCGGTGAGCCTGCGGGAGCTGCGTTTGTCCGGGAGGGCTCCAAGTCGCGGCAGCTCTGAGTTTTGGGGCCATCTTTGGGGAATCTTTCGCCGCCTCTGGTTCGGCGCGGCCCCGTCTGCTTAGGCTGAGTTCATGGCGTTCACAGAGGATTTCTGGCGCGGGGAATGGTACGGCGGCCAAATGCCGGACGGTAAGGGCGGAATAGGGATCTGGGTCGATGCCGCTTGCCCGGATACCGAAACCAATTGCTCACTTCGACCGATGTTCTGTTTTCTCACGAAAAGCAGGCCACTCGGCGTATATCGCGCTGGTCGGGCGGAAGAGTTGTCCGAGATCCATAAAACGCACAGCTATCAAGATTGCATGGTGAAATTCTATTCGTGGCTGCACCTGCACCCCGACGAACCTGATTTCTGATCGACGGGTGATCTCGAATTCACGCACTCGCGGAGAAATCCCAGAGCACCATTTGTGCTCCGGCCGGGGGCATGGCCGGTTCGATCGGGACTTGCTCCTGGAGGTCGTCCAGGTCCACCGGCGGGCGGGCGGTGACGATTCCAGCGGCGGCGGCCTCGGCCTGTTCGGCGGCCTCGGCTGCCTCCTTCGCCGCCAGCTGGGCGCTGGATCGGCGGCCGCACGCGACGGTCCAGCGGCACACGACGGCCGAACCGTACTTTTGCAGGGAGCTGGCGTAGCTGCCGCGTTCCTCCCATTCCTGTTGGTCGCGCTGGAACTGGGGCATGTAGTCGCGGGTGCCTCGGCGGCCGCATCGCGCGCACTCATGGCACCAGTAAGTTGGGTCGTACCAGCTGTTTTTACCCTGTCCGGGCCGTCGGCGGGCCATCAGCGGGCCTCGCTGTAGATGATGCGGGCAAGGCGGTGCCGGTGTTCGCCGATGCCGCGCGAGCCGAGTAGCGGGGCCTCGGCGTTCGGCCAGACGGCGCGCACGAGTCGGGTGTACTCAGCTCCGGCGAGAACGATCACGGGCCGGTTCAGTAGTCCGGCGGCGGCGGCCTGGTCGTGCAGCTGCTCGGCGGTGATGGCGTCGTAGTCCGATAGCCGGGTGTCGTAGGGCTCAACTTCGGTGGTGAGGCTGAGCAGTCCGTGACGGGCGGACAGAATGCGGATGTCGGCGGCGTCGTCGGCCAGCTGCCACGCGGCGCGCAGGCACATTTGCGCATATGAGCCGACGTACAGGGCGGCGGCCGCGCACGCGGCCGGGGCCTTCTTCGCGCCGCACGATGCGATTACCAGCGGTGATGTGGTCATGGCGGGCATCCCTTCAGATCCGGCCGGTAGTGGCCGGGGGCGTGGTGCCTGGACCGGTTCCGACGGTCCAGGGCGCTGGGCTGGGGTTTCTAGCGAGTGAGAATCGCGTGGGCGTGCTCGATGCCTTCGGCAGCGGTGCGGGCTCGGGCCAGCGTGCAGCTGCTACGCAGGCGCCAGATTTCCCAATGGGTCGGGCTGCTGATCCGTGACGGCGGAGTGACAAGGATGGTGTGGGTGCCACGGGTGACCGCGTACGCGGTCTGTCCGCCGAGTAGGGGGTATTCGCGCACGTCAACGGCGTTGGTAGCCATGGTGGTTGTCCTCGGTGGATGGGATCTCGGTGGCCTGAGCGCTGGGCCGGAATCCGCGGCGGCCTCGTCGTAGAGGCGGCGGTAGGGCTGGGTCTGTTCGTGTCGCTGGGCCGCGACGGCAGCGGCGCGGACGCGCCCCAGCGCGGCCGCGCCAACGCTCGGAATCCGCGGTGGCCGGCGGTTGGCCTACAGTGGATGGGCAAGACCCCGGACGGGCTCCAACCGTCCGGGTTCTTGCTTTATCCGGTGCCTATTCCTTGGGGGCCTCGGTCGGCTCGAATTCGCTGACCTCGAATTCGTCCGGCGGGACCGGATCGTATTCGCCTTCGTAGTCGGTGCCCTGGTGCTTGCCCTTGCCCAGCGCGATCAGGTCGCGCAGCTGGCGGTCACTGTCCTCGGCGTCGGCGTCCCAATCGTCGGGCACGGCAACGATGTAGCTGTCCCAGCGGCGAACGTCTCCGGCGGTCTCGACTTTCAGATATTGCATGTCGGGTTCCCTTTCTGTTCTGTGTCCGGCTCGCGGCCGGGGTGGTGGGGTTCGGTCAGTCGGCGGCGCGGGGCAGCGAGTTGGCGGGCCGGGCGATGAGCGATTCCGGCAGCGCGTAGACCGGGTGCGGGGTCGCGGCGGGGAACAGCGGTACCTTGCCGATGAACTGATCGGTGTCCAGCGACCAAACCGGCTCCTTGGCACCGAATCCGCGCGTGACGTAGGCGGCCTGGAGGCTCGCGCCGTGCTCGCTCAGTGCGCACGCTGCGGCGTCGGTGAGCAACACGTGTTCGTGGGCGCTGTCTCCGGGGCCGTCGGCGTCGATATCGACCACCAGGGCGACCGCACGGGTTCCGGTGGTGCCGTAGGTCAGGGCCTTGGCGTGGAACGGGTCGAAGTAGTCGATTTCGTCGGCGACCCAGATTCGCTCGATCTCGGCCCACCCGTCGCGGGTGTCCTTCATGAGCAGCAGAACTAGGGCCTGGTCGGGGATGTCCTGGGTGGTGGTGCTCCGCCACAGTCGGGGCAGCGCGGCGACCAGGGCGGGAACGGTTTCGAGGTGGTTGGTGTACATGCTGGTAGTCCTTTCGGCGGTTCGGCTGGTGACGGCTCGGCGACGGTCAGAACGGCCGGTAGATCGGGCGCGGGTGGGGCTGTATGTGGGTCGGCCCTAGTCCGAGATCATCGGCGCGCGGGTGCCATTTGAGCAGGTGATCGGCACAGAACAGGTCGCCCGCTGTGGTGGTCGCGCCGCACTCGAAGCATTCGCGGTTGATCTTGCGCATGGTGGTGTTCTCCGGTCTGTTGGAAGGGGTTCGGTCGGGGTGCTGCTCCCCTGGGGCCCTGGACCGGCTCCAACGGTCCAGGGCGTTTCGGGGGCTAGCGGTTGGTCAGTTGCGAATGTTGATCGGGGCCAGGGCGACGCCGCCGCGCTGGGTGCCGAACATCGCCCAGTGCTTGCCGTCCCAATCGGGGTAGACCTCGCGCCAGACCTGCACGGTTTCGGGCTCGCGGGTGGTGATGGTCCCGGCGTAGTCGTGACGGCGCTTGGTGTTGTAGTCGGCGCGGGTGAGGGTCTGCGTGGTCATTGTGGTTGTCCTCCTTGGGGTTTGGTGTGAACTGGACCGGGCTTCATGCGCCAGCGGTAACCGCTGCCTGCTCGTACTTGTCGGCTGCGGCCATGGCGTCGGCCTCCGTCGTGAAACCGGACTCGTACGCGATGACGGTTCCGATGTTCATTCCGTTTTCGGTGCGGATTCGAGTTACCGACATGTCCCACAGGTCGCCGAATCGGGTCACGTCGAACGTGAGCGTGTTCGGAATGCGTCGGTCGCCTCGGGAATACATGTCCCCGGCGGTTCCGACCATGTGGAACATGGTCGTGCTCTTGTCGTTGTCGGCGGAATTCGTAACTGGCACTTCGGCTCCTGACTCTCGTGGCCGGGTGGCCCCGACCGTTTTTTTCGCCTTCTGGCATGGAGAGTTGGACCGGCAGGAGGCCGCCGGAGTGCAAGCCCTGGGCCGGAAAGTTTTCCCTGGGAGCGCAGCGACCGCTTTTTGGGAAAAGTTTCTGGCGCCGTAGGCCGGAGCGAAGCGGAGCCAGGGCTTGTGCGGAGGTGGACGCCGGTCAAAATCGGAAGGCCAGAAGGGGAAAAGAACCTCTTTTCAGCCCGGCCGGAGGCCGGTTCCTCAGCCGGTCGCCCTTGCGGCGGCCCGATCCCCGGAGGGGTCGCACTCTTTGCCGGCCGACCGCAGGGAGGCACGCACCGCCCGCGGTGCGCATCTGATCCGGACGGAGCCGGGCGGGGAGGCCTCGGCGGCGGTATGCCGATGCCTCTCCCGCGTGGCGGGTTACCGGTCGGGGCCTGCGGTGATCGTGAACACCGGTTCGCCCGCGTCGCCGGGGCCCAGCTCGATTTCCAGCGTGATCGGCTCCGGTTCGGTTCGGTCGGGCTCGGTGATCCGAACGACGGTGAACCGCACGGGCCCGGAGGTCACGCCGCGCCGGATGGCTGCCTGGAGGGCGAGCCGGGCCATGGTCAGCACATCCCACGCGCGGCCGGTCTCGTCCTGGCAGGCGTCGGTGTGCGGCCAGGAAATCGCGTCGGCCCATGCGTATTGGGCGACGTGGACCGGGTAGCGGAATCCGTATTCGCTGGCCAGTTCGCTGATGTCGTGCATGAAGCCGTCGGCCAGGGCCTCGGCGCGGGTGTAGGCGTGGATGACTTCGCCGAAAATGTCGTCTGACATGGGGTTGCTCCGTTTCTCGCGGGGCGATTCCCTGGACCGGCTCCAACGGTCCAGAGCCTCACCGGCTCTCGCGGCCGGGTGGCCCCGACCGCTTTCTTTGCCCTTCTGGCAAGGGAGAGTTGGACCGGTATGAGGGGCCCGGAGTGCAACCCGCCGGGCGGGGAAGTTTCCAGGGAGCGCAGCGACCGCAGTAGGGAAAGTTCTTCGTCGGCCGCAGGCCCAAGCGCAGCGCAGCGGCGGGTTGCGCGGAGGGCACCGCCGGTCAAAATCGGAAGGCCAGAAGGGAAAAGAAGATCCGTTCCTGATCCGGCCCCCTGGGGCCGGATTCCTCAGCCGGTCGCCCTTGCGGCGGCCCGGCCCCGGCAGGGGCCGCGGTGAACGGGCGGGTTCTCCGGTTCGGGGCCCGGCCGGCTACCGGGCCCCGTCCAGGACTCGCGGGTCAGGCCGGGCGCGGTGCTCGGGTGACCTTGGCGGTTTGGGTCGCCAGCTCGACGCCGACGCGGACGCCGCGCATCTCGAGAGTGGCGCGGGGCTGGCCGTCGCGGTCGGTCCACAGGTCCGCGGTGAGCCGATCGCCGGTGACGGTGACCAGGGTTCCCTTGGTCAGGGTCTCGGCCACGTGCTCGGCCAGGGCTTTCCAGACCGTGACGCGGATGCTGGTGGTCCGGGCATCGACCCATTCGCCGCTCTCGTCGCGGCGGCGGTCGTTGCAGAGGACAGTGAAGCTGGTGACGGAATCTCCGGTCGGGGTGATGCGGAGTTCGGCGGGGTCGGCGGCGAGGTGGCCGGTGATTTCGACGGTGACGGCGCTCATGGTGGGCTCCCTGATGTTCGGCGGGCTCGGGGCCTGGGCCCTGCTGGATCTCCCGCTTCCGGTGTTGGACGCAGGCGACGCGGCACGGCGGCCGGTGGCGCTGGCAAGGCTCGGAGCGCACGCGGAGACATGTTTCGGCCTTGCCGGTGACGGCCGGGGGTCGGGCATCGTGGCTCAGTCCAGCTCGGGGCGGGAATCCGGGCTGGCCAGGGTCCGCGCGGATAGCGGGGTGCGCCGATGAGTGCTCTACCGATGAAATCGCGCTGGTCAGCGCGCCGTCGGCGCGCGGCCGCCGTCCGCACGCCGGGCTGTCGGCTGGGACGGAACCGCCTTCAGCGGGCCTCGGCTGGGTGGTGAGCCTGCGGGAGCTGCGCTAGGTCCGGTAGGGCTTGGTGTCGCGGTAGCTCTGGCCCTGGTGGTGGTTGGGGCAGATCAGGGGCCCGTCGGCGGTGTGCCATCCATGGCGCGCGAGCCAGGCCGCAACTTCGGCCGGCACCCGGCCCGCTGCCGAGTCCGCGGCGAACTGGTCGGCGAGCAGCGGCCCGCCTTCGACGCATCGGGCGCATTCGGTATCGGCGACCTGCCGGGGCTGGCAGCGCTGGCAGTGGAACGCCTCGCGCACGCCGTCCGGTGCGGCCGGGTCGGGGTGCAGCCAGAGCACGCCCATATCGGCGCGCATTCGGGCGTCCTCGGCGGCGCTGGCGGCCCGGTGTTGGCACGACGGGCAGCGCGCGGCCGCGCGGGTTCGGCGCGGCCGATATCCGGCGGGGGCCCGTTCCTCGACGGGCACCGCCGGGCGCTCGTCCCACAGCTGAGGCTGTGCCGAATTCGACTCCCGATGGATGGCCGTCATGACCGTGGTCCTCTCGCGGTGTTCAGCCCAATTCGGCCAACTCGTCCAGTCGTTGCAGCGTGGTGTCATCGACGGCGTGAAGCACTTGGAATCGGCCCGGATGGTCAACGGCGTGGCCGAACTCCTGCCACGCTTTCGCGACCGTCTTCCCGGCCCGCTCCGTAGTCAGGTACAGCACGCCGGATATCGGCTCGCTGTTCGATGCGAGACGGGCGGCGTGGGAGTCCAGAACGGTGCGCAGTTTCCGGCCTGATTTCGGCGACAACTCGATTTCCATCAGGCCGATGCTGTTATCGGGCAGCCACAGCATCCCGTCGGCGGCGTGGGACTTCGTGTTCAGCGGATGGTCCGCGGTGAACGCCGGAGTGCGCCAGGTGTCCGCCGCAAGGTGATCGGTCAGGGCAAGCCCTTCGTGCCGCTGCGATACCAGCCATATCGAGAACTCGGCCAACAGCAGATCGTGAGCCAGCTCGCGCCGCGCCAGCCGGTAGGTTCGTTCGGCGGGCCAGTACACCTTGTGCTGTCGCCCGTGGGTGACGAACGCCGATCCGATGACGCCGGATTTCTCCAGCTTGATTACGCGGCGTGAAAACCGCCGCTGGTCCAGCTCCTCGCCGCCGAAATGGCTGTAGGCGGCCCTCAGCCCTGCTGAGGATGCGATACGGACCTCTCGCAGCCATTCGAGCACCTGCACGTCCCGCGCGGTGAGATTCGGATGAGTCCGGCCCTCGGCCCTCTCTGCGGGTTCGCTATCGCGTTTCGAGATCACTGCCATGGGTCACTGTTCTCGCATCTCGATCGTGACGGCGGACGGCAATCCTGATGCCAGGAAACCCACCGCTCGCGCGGGTTCATCGTCGTGTCCTCCACCGACCGATATCGTCGTCGCGGCGCGGGAGTCGCGGGCACTCAGCAGCAGTTCGGCCAGCTCGGCGACATCGGTCAGTGACTCAAGGATGACCGATTCGGCGATGCCTGTTGAACGGGCGTAGAAGCCAGCGCCACAGGTGGCGCGAAATGCGCGCTCGATCGTCTCTGCTTGCTGGCTGGTAATCCGGTCTCGTGTGTCGGCGAGCAGTTGCATTCCGGCCCAGAATATCCGAACTTCGATCGAGCTGCCGCCGGGCTCCCCCGGTGCTGGCAAGCGCACACCTTGAACCTCCGGAACGTCGCCGTCGGCGCGCTGCTGCGGGCGCGGGGCGACCAATCGGAACTGGTGATTCGAGACAGCGGGACGGAGGCGAATCCGCGCGGCTTGCGCAAGTGTCACGGCCGATGCGCGGGCGCGGTCAACATCGGAGATCCAGCCACCGTGCAGCGGCGAGAATGGATTATCGGCGTTGGTTAGGATCACGACAGAATCCACGCTAGAAACCATCGACGGCGACACGGAAACCGTGTCGATGAACGTCCATGTGCGTGACTCTTGATCGGGCATATTGCGAACCAACCTCAGTGACTTGATACCAGCAAACCTCGGCGTGACACCTGTCGATAGTAACCCACGAGCGGAGCAAATCCGAACCAAAAACCGCATGTCAGTGGACACAATCCCGGATGCGGAGATGCGCGCCACAGGGCTCGACAGCAAGGCAGCGGCGGTTGGTGCGGCAGACATGCGCCGACTCCAGGAGAAACCACCTCTAGAACGCTGCGAGATTCACATGACTTCCGCCACCGACGCGACGCGCCAGCGTCGCCGATTAAACGGACGCCGTAGGCGTTCCTTCGAGGTGGTGGGGGAGGGTGCGAAGCTGCCCTCCCCCACCGCCGAGCGCGGGCCCACGGATGTGGGACCGGGCCGCCGGAGGCGGCGAACCCGCCAGCCCCCCGGAGGGGGGCGTGGGCGGAAGGGGGGAGGAACCCCGCCCTGGAAGGGAGGGGCAGGGGTTGGGAAGGAACCCCTTCATGAGTGAAGGGGCAGGGGTTGTTGATGTGTGTATGTGTGATGGTCAGGGCATGTGCTTATGGAGCTTGCGGAATACATGTCCTGACCATCACACATACACACTCTCTTTCTTTTGTCTCTTCATCTCTTGTGGGTTCCCGCTCGCCCCCGCCCCTGGTTTTGAAGACCACCCTTGGTATGCAATCTTTTGCTTTTCGCAGAGCAAGGGTGGTCTTCAAAATCGGAGCGCAGCGGAGAAAGGGGCGGGGGCGAGCGGGAACCCACAGGTCAGCGCCTTGCGCTGACCTTCCGGCACTCACACAGACATGGGGTACAGCATGAGGTAGCCGGTGGGGCTGCTTCACCTCATGCTGTACCTCACCCTCTACCCCACCTCGGGCGTGCTGCTGGCGGCGGGCTTCTTCGACTTGTTCCGGTCTCTGTAGGCGGCTCTAATTTCGTCGCTGATTTTTCCTCGGGCGGGTACTTCCAAGCCTGCGGAACGAGCCCACTTTCGGATATCGGAATCGGTGGTTCCGCCGGTCTTCGCTCCGCGCTTCGGCGCATCCGGCTTCACGACGCGGGCCGCCTCCTTGTACCTGGTGAGAAAACCCACTAGTTCCTGCTCGTTGGCGGTCGTGAGTTCCAGTTCATAGGTCACGAACTTGTCGGGTGTGCCGATCCCGAACCGCACCGTGCGGCCGCCGTCTTTGGGGATGGGTTCGCCGGTCAGATCGTCGGCCAAGTTCACTACGACTTCTTTGGTGATCGCCACGGATCTGCCTCCTGGATTGTTGCGGTTTGATAGCGCTCTTTCGCCAGCCTAGCGGGCCGTCCGGTGTCCATCTGTGGGTGTTGTGTTCGGCGCACAGATTCAGGCCGGTGATCGCCACCTGAACCGGCGGAGTCGTGGCCTGGAATGCCCGCCTATGAACCGTGCCAATGATGCGTCAAGATCACGTGAGACGGCGCGCAACTCGTCGGGGCTGGCAAACCATGATCGTGGTATCTGGCCGATACTGCTGGTGATCGGAGAGCCGATGATCTGTTCCATAGACGTGAGTGACTTCACGGCGGACTCGGGATCACGAATCAGGATTGGCCATCGGGAGCTGATCGAGAAGGCTCCCATCATGCCGAAGTCCGAGAATGCGGCTACATCGAACGTGTGCAGCAAGCGGCGGTACCGGTCGATATCGTCCATCTGATCGAGGTCGGCCGTCGGCGATGTATCGAATAGGCCGGTGTGTAGCCGCACCTCGGCCAGCACGCACGGAACAGCGAGTGCGGCCAGTGCGGCGACGCGGTGATTTCCATTGGTCTCGACGCGGAACAGAGGTCCCGCAGGCATGTCCCAAGCTTCGACCTGAATCGCAGGTTCGGCGGCACTGCCGAACAGTTCGGCCAGTCCGTCAGGGTCTCCCTGCTCCATCGCGAGTCGTTCCGCGAACTCGGTGATGCCGGCCACCGGATTGGCGGGCGTGTACTCCGATCGGCTTGCGCCGGTCTGGCGACGCCGGGCCGCGTGGCTGTTGTCATGTATGAACGAGCGTGTGCCCGGCAGCTTGAGCAGGATGCGGGCGGGGTTGATCCAAGCTGTGAACGTCTCGGATGTGCCGAGATCGCGTGATGCTCGGGGTAGGTACGGCCGGGGCCGTGCCGCGTAGTCCTCGATGCGCTGCGTGAGGGTTGCGAGTTCGGGGATCGGCTCGTGCTGAAGATGGGAAGCCAGGAGTTTCAGACCGTCTTGGAACGGGCGGGCGCTGTCCGCGCGGAGGTATCCCGTTTTGATGAGGCGGGCGGCCGCGGCCGCGTCGGCGGGCTCCCCGATTGTCTCGAACGTCGAACGCTCCGGCATTGGCCTCTCCCCCGTCCTGTCGCCCGGTGTTGCCCGGCGGTGATCGCGGGCCACTTCGGGCGTGCTTGTTTCGTCGCGGACTGCCGAACCGTGGTGCGTTGTTCCGCGGTGCTGGGTCCGCTTCCACTGTAGGGGGCTTCCGCTGTTCACCTTGTTCACACGAACGGCGGTGAACAGTCGGATCGGTTGTCATGTTCGGCGCCTTTCACGCGGGCGAAACTCGGGGTACCTCGGTCGGGTGTTCACCGCTCGTGAGTGAACGGGATGAACGCATTGGGTCCGGCCTCGTCGTGTGTTCACTCGTTCGCTGAACAGGGGACCGGAACGGGCTGCCGCGCCAACTCCGTTGGCTTGCCTCCTGGATCTCGTGGTTGCGTTCGCTGAACACACGCGAGGGGCCCTCGGACAGGCTCCAACTGTCCGAGGGCCCCGTGTTCGCTTACGCGGAGGGGATGCGGGTTGTTCAGTCGTTCTCGGAGTGACGTTCGCGGATGATCAGGTGGGCCAGGATCGCGCCCATACCGACCACGGCGACGGGGAGGCAGGCAACCATGGTGATGATCCACCAGGGCGCGGCCGTTATGTGGCGGGCTTCCATGAAGTGATAGGCGATTTGGCCGGCTGCGCCGATGGCGAGGCTGGCGAACGCCGAGACCATGGCGTAGGTGCGGGTCGTGTGCGTCCTGATCCGGCCGGACAGCCACACGTAGAGGGCGTAACTCGCGTACGCCTCGACCCCGATTGGCAACGTGATCGCGCTGTTGATTGTGAAGCCGTCGGCGATGCCGGGCAGCGGGTGAACGACGCCGAATCCGGTCGCCTCGCCGAGTCCGACCCATCCCGACCAGATGGCGACGAATGCCGGGAAGGCCATCAGCAGAACCGGCCAGGTCGGCAGTCCTCGGCCGGGCCGGGCCTCCGTTGCTGGGATCGGAGGTTCGGCGTTCACCTGCTCGGTTGCCGCCCCGTCGGCGGTAGTGCCCATATGGCCGCTATCGGTCATGTCGGCGGGTGAACGCTCGCCGGGCGCGGCCGGGGCGTTCACTGCGGCAGGCTGCCGCTGTTCGGCCGTTTCGTCAGTGACGTTCACCGGCTCGTGCTGTTCGGTGGCGTGTTCCCCACTCCCCCGCTCCGGCGTCTCGTCGGCGGCGGCCGGGGCCGGGCCCGCGGCGGGGTCGGTCTGGTCGAGAGTGAACACGTTGGTGCCTCCTGATGGCTGTTCGGTGCTCTGTTCGCTGTCGTGTTCGGTGTTCACTCCCCCGGTGCTGAACAGTCCGTCGTCCAGGTCGGGCAAGCCGTGTTCGCGCCGGTACTCTGTGACGACCTTCCACACCGTTGTGCGGCCGACCGTGCGGCCGTGCTGCGCGAGCCATTGGCGGACTTCGGGCCCTGTGGGCTCGATCCCGGCCGCGTGCATCTGCTCGCAGGCGTACATGGTGGCGTCTCGCTGCTGCTCGCGGCCTCGTAGTGCCGCGCGGTGGAACCGGTCCGTCTCGTCGCCGACCAGGTGCTGTGTCGCCGTCATGGCGTTCACCCAACCCTCTCCGCTTCCCCTACTTCCCCTATGGGAGATAGAGCCCGTAGTAACCATTGCGTTGATACTGTCCACTACTGCCCATATGGGCAGTAGTGGCACTAGTGCCACTACCTATTTCGGTTCGAGTAGTGGCAGTAGTGGCGATAGGGCATACCGTATATCCCATGGGTGATGGGTGTATACGGCGTGGCCGATTTCGACACCAGATCCATAGTAGCCCTAGTGCCCATATGGGCACTAGTCCCCCTACATCCGGAATGGTCAATAGCGTGTATATATGGCACTATTGCCACTATGGCTAGTAGTGGTGATGCATGTAGCTATGGGCCCTTGTGCCGCTATGGTTAATGGGTGCCTGTAGCGCCGATATGGGCAATACCTCTTGTATGGGCAATAGCGCCCATGTGGGCCATGTGGTTGATATGGTTGCGGTAGAAGGGGGCTTCGTCCGGCCGCCTGACCTGCTGCTTGAACTTCCGAAGGAACGGTGGACTATGACCAGTACGTCTGCGGCGTCATGCCGCATCATCGCGGTAGCGCTGCAAAAAGGGGGAGTGGGGAAGACAACGACCACCATCAACCTCGGGGCCGCGCTGGCGGCCATGGGTATGCGAGTGCTCGTTATCGACCTCGACCCGCAGGCCAACGCAACGACGGGCCTCGGTGTCGAGCTGGACCCGGACGACGCGACCATGTACGAGGTGCTGCATTCGGACCGGGCCGAGCGCGTCAAGCTGGTGGAGGTCATCAAATCGACCGAGTTCGGGATTGACGTAGCCCCAGCTCACAAGGCTATGAAGAAGCTGGAGCGGGAAGGGCTCGGCAGCGGGGGACAGCTGCGCTTGGCCCGGCAGCTCGACACCCTCGAGGGCTATGACTATGTGCTGCTCGACTGCCCGCCCGCGCTCGGTGAGCTGACCACGGCCGGGCTGGCGGCCGCCGATGACGTTTTCGCGCCGGTCGGGCCGGGCCCGGATGAGATCGGCGGTCTGGTGGACCTCGGAAAAACCATCCTTGACGTGCAGGAAGAGTTGAATCCGGACATCGACATCAGGTATCTGGTCGTCTGCGGGTTCGACGGCCGCAACCAGGTCAGCAAGGACGTGCGCAACCAGTTGCGCGAGGACTGGGGCGCCTGGGAAGACGGCGGCCGGTTCGTGGGCACGATCGCCCACACGGTGAAGGTGCCGGAGGCGAAAGGCCGGCGGGTGCCGATCTTCGCGCACGCGCCGACCTCAACCGCTGCCGAAGACTTCCAACTCGTCGCGAACCGCATCGTGGAAAGGACTCGCCAGTGAGCGCGCAGCAGAAACCAGGGCTCGGCAATGTCGGGCCGACTCGTGTTCTCACTCGCGAGGAACGTCGAGCTGAAGCGGCGCGCGTGCAGCGTGAGCAGGAGGCCGCCGAATCGCCCGCGGCCACCGAATCGCCCGAGAAGGCGGCGGATACCGCCGCTAGCGCCTCTGGTGGCGCTAGCGCCTCTAGGGGCAGCGGCAAAGCAGCTGGTAAGGGCAAGAAATCGGGGGAGGGGAGCGAGCGTAGCAAGCGGCTGGCCGGTTCCTCGGATGTGCTGTTGTCGCTGCCCTCGGATCTCAAGGACCGGATGGAATCGGTGATCGCGTACACCTACCCGCACACCGGAATCAACCAGCAGCAGGCGTTCATCCGCTGGTCTATCACGAAGTTGTGCGCGGAGCTGGAAGCGCGGTACAACGACGGCGCTCAGTGGCCGGAGATCCCGAAGCGCAAGGCGGTCTGACCAGCGCTGATGATGCGGCCAATATCGGCGGTAGTGCCCCTATGGGCACTACCGCCGATATGCGTCTAGGCGTAGATGCTGTCCGGACTGAAGTGCTCCGACACGCTGTAGAGCAGGCCGTAGCAGGCGTGGATGTCGTCCTTCGCCAGGCCGCCGGGCTGTAGCCACTGGTCGGCGATCTTCGCCCATCCGTCGGGCCCGTGCGCCTCGTCGGCGTAACTGCTCACGATGGCGGCCAGGTGCTCGGCGACCTCGGTGTAGCGGTCGGGGGAGTCCACCCAACGGCGCAGGACGGCGGCCATCTGGTCGCGGGCCTCGACGTGGACCCGCTTCGGGTTCGGGCCGGTCGCGCGCATCTCGTCGGGGTTGTGGTCGTTCGGCTTGTACGGCCAGAGATTCAGGCCGTTGCCGAAAATCCAGACGTGCGGCAGCAGTTCGGATTCCCACGAACCGGGCCGTCCGGCGGTCATCGCGCGGACGGCGAACCGGTAGCCGCTCTGGCGGTAGGTGTCTCCGGGCTCGCTGGCGCGTTCGCGGATCTCGTGGTGCACCTGTTCCAGCGCGGAGGCCAGGGAGCCGATCGCCTTCCGGCCGGCGGCCGCCAGCGCGGCGCGCAGCTGCTCGCGGTCCTCGTCCAGTGGCTCAAGCACGGGCCGGACGGGGCCGAACTCGCGCACGATGTCGTCGTATGGCCGGTGTTCCAGGAGTTTGGTCGTGCTGGTCGGGTCGAATCCGCGGTACAGCCCCTCGGGCCCGCCCTCGCGGTGCCATCCCTGGTTGTGCGAGTCCACCACCCGGTAGGGCTGCTCGGTGTCGGTCATGCGCTCGATCGTGCCACCGATCGCCGACACGTACCCGCCGATCAGACCCCGGTTCTGGCCGAACGGCGGCCGCGACGATACGGTGAACCGGCAGATCCCGCCGGGCCCGACGCAACCGGTAGGGGTCCAGGTGGCAAGCCAACGACAGTTGGCGCGGCAGCCCTGTTCGTCTCGTACGCGGTGACGAACGAACTCAGCTGATTAGGCGGCTTCGAGATGTCCTACCTAATCAAAACCCAAAATCCCTGATCAACTCCCGCGTACCCTGAACTACCGGATTAGGTGGCTACGGCGTGTCCTACCTAATCAATCGCGAGTTGGGGGGCAGACTGCTGGCCATGGACACCGAGGTCGATGACTGGACCGACGTAGACACGCTGCCGTTCGCATTCGAGGAACACTGGTTGCCGCGCCGGCCTCTGGCTGGCACCAGCAAGCACGGCGGCTACTACCGCATGTCCAGGGAAGCGGCGTTGGAGCGTCCGTACATCGAGGCCAACCCTCTGGTGATGAAAAGCCTGATCATCACCGATCACGACGGCGGCCGCGCCGATGAGATCGTGGGCCTGGCCGGTCTGCCGCCACCGAGCTATATCGCGATGAACCCGCACCTGCGCAACGGGCACATCGTGTATGCGCTGGCCACACCGGTGGTGCTCACGAACGCGGCGCACCGGCGGCCGGTCAACCTGCTGTCCAGGGTCGAATCCGGGCTCAACAACATGTTGGGCGGGGATGTGGCCTACGGGGGCCGCACCACCAAGAATCCGCGGCACCAAGAGCACCTGCCGCTGTGGGGCCCGGACCACGCGGTGTACTCGCTGAAGGAACTCGCCGATCCGTTGGAACGGCTCGGCGCGCTGCCGAAGTGGGCGGGAGCTCGCGAGCGCCGCGCCAAGCTCGCGACCACCGACACCGGCCGCAACGTGGAGATTTTCGAGGTCACCCGCAAGTGGAGCTACCCCAAGCGCGGCGACTACACCGACCTGGGGCGGTGGGAATCCGCGGTGAGCGATTACGCCTGGGACCGCAATGTCGAGCTGATCGGGTCGTGTTTCACCAAGGGTCCGCTGCTGTTCCCCGAGGTCCATCAGATCGCGCGGTCCATCTCACGATGGACGTGGCGACACATCCGCCGATCGTTCGCCGAGGAACAGGCTCGACGTGGGAAAATAAGTGCGGAGAAGGCTGGACCCGAAGAACTCGCCCGGCGTGGTCGCAAGGGCGGGCAGACGATGACCGATAAGCGACGGAAGGCCATCGCCGAGACGAATCGGCGGCGTGGCTCACGGTTGGATATCGACGCGATCCTTGCGGATGCTTTGGAGGGATAGGACACATGACCGCGAAGAACCCGGTCCGCCGGGCGAAAACGGCCAAAGAGCTGGCGGCCAAGCACAAGTGCTCCGATCGGACGATTCGGCGGCTGATCGCTGAGCCGCGCATCGACTTCGAGGGACGCTCGGCGGCGTTGAGCGAGCGGGCCCGCGAGCTGCGGGCCGGGGGAGCGAAGTACAAGGACATCGCCGCCGAACTCGGCGTCTCCATCGGCTCGGTGTCGCGCCTGCTTCACGGGCTCTACCCGAGTCAGACCACGAGCAAGGCCAGCTAGACCCTTCAGCACTGCCGAGGCCGGCCGGACCTGGCTACCCCGAACCGGGGTGGTCACCGGTCGGCCTCGTCGTTTGTCCGGCGGGCCCGTGCGCGGTCGTCGGCGTCGGCCTGGCGGGCGCGTGCGCGGGCCTGGCCCATGTTGCGGTGCGCCAGCTGCGCTACGGCGGCGCGGGCGGCGGCGCGGCCGGGGGAGTCCGCGGCGGCCGCGCCCATGGCGGCCGCGCGCATCTCGGCGAACAGCTGCCGTTTCGCGGCGCGCTCGGCCTCCTCGTCGGCGACGGTCCGGGCCCGGTCGAGCAGGGCCGGGGGTACGTCGGGCGGCACGAATCGCAAGATGTGGCACAGGTACCCGACGGGCTTGTCCGGGTTGCTGATCAGCTTCTTTCCGGAGATCCGGAACTCCTCGAACGCTCCGTACACGTCATCGACCATCCACCCGGCGACGGCGTAGCGCGTCAGGGCGGCCGCCAGCTGGCTACGGCTGGTTCGACGTACCCAGAGCGGAATTCGTTCGTCTCTGCGGCATTTCTCGGCCAGCAATAGGGCTCTCTGGTCGTAGGCGCGGTGCTGTTTGGGCCGCCTCCTCTTGTCGATGCCGCGCGAAGCGCGTCGGTTCATCTCGTTTTCTGCTGAAGAAACCGATTTCGATCGTGAGAGGAAAGAAGAACCGTAGCTTCGCTCCGGTGGGGTGCCAAAACCCTGGTCAAGGAGTGTTTTCACTGCTGAGTTATCCACAGGCAGGGTCGTGGATTCGTGCAGCGCGCACACGGCGGCCCAGCCTCGGGCGCGGTCGTTGCGCTTCCAGGACTCCAGGCGCTCGGCGAGGGTCCGGTGACGGCCCGCGAATACGACCGTGCGACACCCGAACCGGGCCAGCAGGCGGCGGCATCGGTGGATGGTCGATTCGCTGCGGGCGACCTCGCGCTGAAGGCGGCCGACGGTCACGCGGCTGTTGCGGCCGGTGGCGTAGTCCGCGCCGGAGGATTCGGCGATGACGTAGGCGGCGAACGTCTTTCGGCTCACCGATTCGACGGCCTGAGCGGCGCGCAGCACCGAATAATGCTCGTCGTACAGGGCCAGGCAATGAGCGATCCAGCGTTCCCGGCCCCACCAGCACGGCGGGGCCTGCTGGTCCTCGGAACCGGCGTAGGCGTCCTCGGGCAGCGCGAGCCGCAACGGCGGCAGCACGAACAGCGCGGCGGCGCTCGGGTGCGCCGAGGTGCGCCGACGGCGGGGGGAGGTGTAGCAACCTCGCCCAGAGACAGAAACGGGTAGCCCGGCATCGGTGCGACCACGATCGTGACCGACAAAGCCGGTCGCGACGCTTTGAGACGCACGCGCGTGCTTGCTACCCTGGGAACCGCTAACCAAAGCGTGGTCCTTCAGGGCCTTGAATAGCTCTCCGGCGGCAACCGGGGGGCTATTCCTCGTTTATGGGGTCTGTGGTGCGGGCCTGGCGGCCCTTGTCCATTCCTAGTGCGTCCAGGTGGATTGATTAGGTAGGACACGCCGATCATGGCACGGTTTTTTGAACCGCGCCTGATCTTGCTCGACGCGAGTTGCCGCTACGCGCTGAGGACTGCCGCGCCAACTTCGTTGGCTTGCCTCGGGTTTCGGCTGGTCAACTGGGGAGGGTGGTCACGGTGGTGACGGTCCAGACGGGCTGTTTGGTGACCGTGATCAGGGTGGTTGCGGTGAGGTCCCCG